>UNSK01000001.1 GCA_900552525.1 Candidatus Gastranaerophilales bacterium
GCCTGTGCAGGCGTTATACTGCACCATGCCGGCTGTAATAAAGGCTTCTCCATGTTTCGGACATATGCCGACTGCCTTGATGCTGCAGTCTGTTTCTGACATCGGCGTTGTATAAAGCTTGCCCTCAAAGGCTGCAAGAGGTTTCAGGCAGAGCTGCAGCCCTTCCTGATTCATTGTCATGTCGGGAAAGGATTACTGGAAGAACAGCGGAAGAGCTTCCGAAAGTGCGATGAATGCGATACAGCCTCCGATGGTAAGCATGATGGTCTTCTTCACGTCCTGGTCTCCGTTTTGCATCTTGAAATAGACGTTGAAGGCACCGACCAGAACGATAACGGCAGCAATGGCCTTCATCAGGTTCGATACCGGAGTCTGATAGGAACTGACTTCCTGGGTGGCCTTGGTAAAACCTGCTGCTCCCTTGCTTCCTGCCATTACATTTGATGTGGAAATAACGAGTGCAATGGCCGCCATCACACACTTCTGTCCAAAACTTGAACCGATGAAACGCTCCGTAAGATTCCGGGCACTTTTCTTTATTATCTGCATTTCTGAATAATATTAAATGATTTCATCGCCAAAGAAACAGATGTCACTAAAGGAACGGTATATATATCAGGCATTCTCACAGCTGAAGATAACGGCACCGAGGTCACTGGTACCGGTCTCTGCCAGCCGGTTTATTTCCTGAATGATATTCTCAACCAGAATGCCGTCAGTCATGATGGCCTCTCGGTAAACGTGTCTGGAAGATTCTGATTTGGATGCAGATTTCTCTGTACCGTCAGAATTATTACTTTCATTATTTGATTCGGGATTCCCCGTATTATTCTGTTGGGGATTTCCTTCTTTTGATTCAGGTTCATCCCGGTTTATCTTTATCGGTCTGAAACTTCGCGCCTCTTCCGATATGTCAATATCCTCTTCTTTATGGCTGTCCTGTTCGGCATTCTGTGCGGCCTTCGTCCTCTGGAAGTCCATGAAAATCATTGCCGCATAGTAGAATACCATTGCCACAAAGAGAAGGAATACTATCTGTCCGTACTGCATGGCTGTTGTAATATGATGTTGGATGAAAGAGCGGAACTGTCCTCCGGAAGCGGAAGGATATGCAGTCCCAGTCTGATGCCCCGGCTTTCCAGACGTTCCCTGCGTTCCGTAGTGCCGGTATAATAAATCACGTTGTGTTCCTCACTGATGATGTATCCGTTTGACTTCAAGTTTGAGCGTACCCTTACCTTTGCCCTGTTTGAGATGACACGGATACCTGTGACCGGTTCCAGTCCGAAGACGATACGCCGTCTTTCCCTCTTTACCATCTGGGTACGGATACGTGAGGAAATCTGGTGTTTCTCTTCACTGCTGCGTTTCAGTCCGAGTGCAGCGGCTATGCGTCCGACACTCATCCGGGTAATGCCGAGAGCTTTCCCTATCTCAGAGAAGGAACACTCCTGAAAGTGGTTTCTGATATAGTCGGCACGCTCCATCCATCTGGATTTGGCCATTTTTACAAGTCCAAGCTCACGGGCTTTCAGCTTGACGGTCGATTCGCTCAGATTGAGAACTGCTGCTGTATAGGCCGTGGTTTCTACCGGATACAGCTCGACAAGAGCGGCCAGCATCCTGTCGGTCCAGTCTGTCTTTTTCATATCCTACAGATTATAACTGTTAAACAACGATTTCTTTTCTCTTCTGTATTCTGCCAGACGTGGCAGGTATGACTTGAAGAATGCCCTTACAATGGCATTCACCAGGTCAGAGCGGCATCTACCATGTATATCGCAGTCGTCCAGTGAATCCGCAAGGTCACGGTCAAGCTTGCAGACAAGCCTTTCAGTTTTGTCCGTTCCCGAACCGTCCGATTGCAGGAATTCCATGAAGTCATCCCAGCATCCTGTATCCGAAAGGGAAACAGCAGTATCCTTTTCCTGTGCTTCATTATTATTCTCTCTTTGCTCAACCTGAGTTTCTACGGAATCATGCGTCAATATAAGTTCTGAATCATTGATACCTCTTGTCAGGTCATCTATTTCCGGTATATCCTTACTCATAGTGCTATGGTTATTGAAGTTTACTGATTACTATAGTTCTTTATTCTGATTGCAGTTGCCATTTTCTGAAGGACTGGTTTCAGATTGGCCGGTAATGTCCTGTAAAGCTTCATCACACGGCTGTGCCTTCTTTTTCTTCTTAGGTTTGGGATTCAGATTTTCCGTCAGCTGTATGCCTTTGAGTTCTTTTTCCCTTATCGGTTGAAGTGTATCGAAGATACTCTGATAGACCTTATCAAAGACCGATGTAACGATAGCTGCTTGCATATCCAGTGCCGCCATGGTGCTGAACCGTTCCATATCCGCACGTTTGGGAATCTTCGCAGTGACGTATCCATAGTTGGAGAAGGTATCCCTTGCATTGTCCCAGATAAGCAGTTCGGAACGTTTGCCGATTCTTCCGTCATTCAGATTGGGAATGATGAAGAGTCTGGCTTTCATCCTTTCACCGACAGCTTTTTTCAGCCGGTCAACAAACATGAGGAAGCTGGCTGTGGAGGGAACGGTTACCAGGTCATAGTGAAATGGAACAATAATGATATCCGAGTTGACAAACATGGGTATCAGCCCTTCTGCTTTCAGACTGCCGGGTGAATCCATAAGTACAATATCTATTTCTGGATCGTTGTGAAGTTTCTCCATAAGGGAAGTCATCATCGCTTTGTCGTTGGCTTCGTATGCCCATACCTCGTATGGCATTTCCTGCTCACCGTATTTTCTGATGTCTGCCTTTCGGCATTTCATGATGGAGTGCTGGAAGTCACAGTCTATCACCACAACCCTTGCACCTTTTGTCACCAGATAGTTGGCAAAGGTGATGCAAAGGGTAGTCTTTCCCACACCTCCCTTCTGATTTGCAAATGTCACTATAACCGGAGTTTGTATCATTTCAAGTATTGATTGATTTTGTGACAAATGTATTAACCAAGTTTTTTTGGTAAGAAATGTGCAACACATTTGTGATTTGGGATGGATAAACCAGAATATTCAGATAGATGAAATCTGAATCGCATATTTTATTTAACTATAAAAGTTACAATAGTACATTACATTGTACAATAATTGTTTATGTCATATGATTTCGTGTAACAATACTCATACATTGCACAAATATAAACTTGTCACTTTTTGGACATTTAATTAACTTTGTACCAAAAACAAATAACAATGGATAAATTCATTAAAAATCTCATAGAAGGCAATAATTTCCCACCAAAAGGTTCTGTTACTTTCACCTCTTCAGATCACGTAAGATTTCAAAATAATCAAGATATATCTGGCCATAACTATGGAGCAAATAGAAGATTAGTTATAGAAAAAAATATTGAAGATGGAGAAGGATATACCGTCACTATGTTTAACTTGGACGGTATGCACCCTTTGTGGCAGAACAATATACAGATGTCTCCAAAACGTATGCGCATTACTAATGTTAGCGACAATATAGTTCAACTTCGTGGTTATGGGTATGATAGCATGGGGGCTTCATTCGCGGATTATGGTGTAGTTTTACTTATTGAAAATGAGGAAATTATACGTGTTCAATTAAATATGTACGACCGAAACATAAGTATAGTTTATCTAAAATAAAATAATATGGCTGAATTAGATAGAACATTCACGGAAGAATTATTTACAGAGGTACTGGAGTCAACGCCATGTATTATTGTATACTCTCAACAAGCCTTTGAGTGTAGCAAGAATTATCTTAAATCTACAACTCAGACAGCAAAAGAAATTTTCGAATCTATTCTTGGTGTCCATCAATGCAAAATTATTTATAAAGGAAAGACCAAGAAAGACTTTCGAAAATATCAATTTATTATCGAAGAATTGAAGTTATCTATATATGTTACGCCAAGACAAAATCTAACTGAATTCTCGTTAAGCTATATCTCAGACGAAGAATTTGTTGTCCCAACTGATCCCTCTGAATATAAGAGCATGAATCTGAAATTCATGGCTGAAGAATACATAAACCACAATTTTATGGATTTCCTCGATCGCAATGACCTTATGACATCATATCGTGAAATCAAGGATTTCTGTACAAGTCTTCTTTCCTTGAAAGAACCAGTAAGAGAGATAAATAGAGAACAATCTCGAAAAATGTGGAAAGCATATATTGATGGTGAAAGAGCTTTAAATACAGATAAGAAGGAATTATTTATTGTAGAAGAAGTCGGAACCATAGAGAAAGAGCACTATAATAACCGCACGTATAATACATTAACATTAAAAGTTAAAGCTCCAACTCTTCAGGAAAGATTGACTTCAGCTATAAAAAATGTTCAAGCTACAAAATACCGTAATCCTAATATAGATTTTGTAACAAATAAAAAAGGAGAAATATCATTTGTCGGTTACGTTGATATAACAGAAGAAATTCTTGAAGAGTTATCAAATGTAGCAGCTGATAACTGCTATAAAGTAGCTGAAGATGTAAAGCATATTCTTTCTGGTAGTTTAACACTTAAGTCATCAGAAAATCTTGATAATTTGTTGGAGAGTATAAATTCAAACCTAAATGATTATGATCCGAACTATAGCTATGCAGATGGGGTATATACCTTTAACGATGATAGTCAAGCGTTATATCTAGAAGAATTAATAAAATCTGATTATCCTGAAACATTGACAACTGAACGCAGGACTGTTATAGTCGCATCGTTTAAAAGCAACCAAAATATAGCTTCAATTATATCTGAGATTAAAGAAATGCCAGGAGTGATAGATGTACTTGATTCTGTTAGTGGTCAACTACTTATAAAAACTCAGGGAAAAAGTTATCTTAACTTTAACTCTCAAGCAATACAAAGTATAAGAATTGCTGCTTGCAGAGCTATCTTTACACCTACAGATTTTAGACCAGATGTGCAAATTGAAGGTCTTTCTGTAAGTGGGAATTCATATATTTTTACTTCTAATGATTCTTATTCTTTTTTCAACACTGCATACGAGATGCACCAGAAGGTTATTGCTGCATATGATAATAAGACCTTCATAAAAAAAGAATACGACTATGGCTGTTTTGTAATTCCGAATAAGGGATTGTTGCGTGAAATGCAGTTAAAATTTGTTTCTAACAAACGGATTAGAGTTAAAGCAGCATCAGGATTGGTTGAATTTTATCCAGCTGATTATAACAACTATATAGAATTACTTTCTCAAGTTCGCCAACATTGTGGTGAATCTTTAAGTATTCAAGAACCGGAATATCATCCTTCTGTTGCTATCAAATTATTAAGTGATGATATTAGCTATTGTAAGAAAGTTTATAAGGAGGTAGCGGAAAAAATAACTGAGATTGCTCCTTCTTTTACAGCCTCTTTTGAAAATGATGAAACATGTCAGGTTCTCAATTACACTATTGAGTATACTGAGTTGGAAGAATTAGCTTCATTTCATGATGCTATCAACTCTAGTATAACTTTATACCCATCTTTGCTTACAAATGAATATGATTTAAATGATGAAGGTAAAACTATATTGTCTTTTGAGTTTGACCATCAATTAAATATAAAATTTGAAAAGAATCTTAGAAATGGTTATATAAATGAGAACGTAAATCTCATCAAGGCTAATGAATATGATGCTATTAATGAAGCGATAGATTTGGCATATGAGGAAGAGTATCAGGATTATGATGAAATTAAAGAACTGAGAAATAACAGAACTCAAATGCTGAAAAATGCTTTGAAGCTAGGAAAATGCATTGGAAGAAAACTCAATAGTATTAAATTTGAAATTAGCTCAGAATTTATTGAATACATGGAGGATCGCAATGCCCAAGGACGAGTTGAGAGATTTATACATGTTGGAGACTACTTGCAATTTCCGATGGTTGGCAAATCTTCTGAGTTACAAAGATTGGCCGATTCAATGTTGCGAATTACCAATCCAAACCAGTTCTATCCACATTCAAAAACTAAAAGGATTCCTGCACCTGCTAATCCAAGATTATGTGACTTCCTATTTGATCCTAGATATGCAGGTGAATTTGATGAGAATCTTGAAGAGGTTAAGAAACGAATAACAGAAACAAAAATTGAAAAGTTCCTTAATGATAAGCAATTGGAGGCTGTAGCAAAAGCTGTTTCTGCTCCTGATATTGCAATTATTCAAGGCCCTCCTGGTACAGGTAAGACAACTGTTATTGCAGAGATTATATGGCAACAAATACTTAAGAAACCTGATTCGAAGATTCTTCTAACTTCACAAACTAACCTTGCAGTTGACAATGCTCTTGAAAGATTGCAGGGGCGTAGAGGTATTAGACCTGTACGAATCCAGAATGCATCAACGGAGAAAGAAATCGGAATAGAAGCAAAAAGGTACATGTTGGACTTTATGGAAGATTGGTGTATTAAACCAAGTGCTGAGAATGAAGACAATGGTACAAACATTTGGATAGACTCCATTCTTAAAGGCATGACAGATGATACTAAGTATGCATCTGTTATAAATCAATGGAAGAGGGATCTTACTGTCAGAGATCGCAATACAAGAGAGTATTTCTATGAAGCATATAAGAGTAATGTAAATCTTGTTGCTGCCACTTGTAGTATATGTGGCTCCAAACAACTTCAAGAAATATATAAATATTTGTTTGGTAACAATGAGAATGCTTTTGATGTTGTTATTATGGATGAAGCAAGTAAGGCTACACCATTGGAGATGTCTGTACCTATGGTATGGGGAAAGAAAATCATCATCATAGGTGACCATAAACAGCTTCCACCGATGATGAATGAAAATAACATCATAACATCCTTGAAAAAGGCAAATCAAAAAGTATTGGCAGAAACCATCGAAAGCTTCAAGGAGTCACAATTTGAAATATTATTTAGAACAGCATTCAAACTCAAACCATCAATAGTCGCAACTTTGGATACACAATACCGAATGCATAAAAAGATTATGGATACGATTGGTCATTTCTATAGTGAAGAACTTGAAGAAGGTCTGAAATGTGGACTTGCTGATGAAGACATGGATAATGAACAATATAATGCTAGAGGAAGTCGTTATCATGGACTTACTATTCCTGGGTTTATTGAACCACAAACACATGCTATTTGGGTTAATGTAAATACATATGAAAGCCAGCCGAGTGGCTCTACATCATATGTAAATTACGGTGAACTAGATGCTATTAAAACAGTCATTAAAGCCTTGCAAAAAGCAGACGGTTTCCAAAAGTTTATGGATTCTCAAGAAAAACCAGAAGATAAAGAAATAGGTATAATAACTTTCTATGGAGCACAATATGGTAAAATTAAAGAAATGTACAAGGATGGAAAAATTGACAAGTCACTTCCTTGTAGAATTAATGTAGTGGACAAGTTCCAAGGTATGGAGCGTAACATAATCATAATTTCAACCGTGAGAAGCAATAAAGAGAAACATTACGGATTTGCTGAAGATATTAGACGTATAAATGTCGGTTTCTCTCGTGCAAGAAGACTTCTAATTGTCATTGGGAATAGAGACTTCTTTAGAGAAAATGCTCATTATAAAAAATCAATTGATGAGATGGACCATTTTGATATTAAACAACTTCAACATTTGGTAAGATGAAACAAAATACATATAACAAGGGACGAAACAAAAATTTTACCCCAAAGTCTAAGAAGTTTAAGTCACAACCTCTAAAAGAGGATTTTGACAAAAAGGAAACTATTGAAGAGACGTTGGATCAACGCCTCAATAATGTCATTGATAAAAATAAAGCAATATCTGAACTCATTATCGGATATATACCATATACTATTAAGTTTGTAGCTCAGTTATATAAAGGAGTTACAAACAAACCGGAAAAAATTTCAGCATTTGAGAAAGCCATTGTTGGAATAATTAGTATTGACGGACAAACATCACTTTCCAATATTGGCAAAATATTAGGATTGGATATAGAGCATGACATTGCTGAACAAAAGATGATTCGTAATGCTATTGACTCTATGATTCGATACAATCTTGTGACGGGTGACGAGTCCGCATATTTTATCACGGAACAGGGACAAGAATTTGCCGCTCATGGTGAGAGAATGAAATCATTTAGTTCCGATTTTGAACTTTGGTATTTAAATAATAATCATTCTTTTGCCGGTTTACGTGACTGTATCTCATCTGATGATATTCAACTTATCAATGAATCAGATTTTTTAAAAGAGGAAGAATCTTTAACCCCTCTAAGCTTTGAAGAAATAAAAGCGCTTTCTGAAATACAAGCATCAAATATGCAGAGTTCAAAGGAAAGATTTATTCTTCAGAATGCAACCCCACAAAATCATAATTTTTATAAGTACGAATTGATAGTTTGTTTTGTTCAGAGCATTAGAACAAAACAAGTCAGGGCTATTGTTTATGACGATGTAACACAGAGTGTTTTGCCTCAGTTATCTCAATTAATTGAAGATGATGAAGATTTAAAACAGACTTTGTTTTCCCAAATGCTTCAAGCTGCAAGTGAGAGTGAAGACCTTACGATTTACAATGATTTAGACCTTGCCAAGTCTGATCCTTTGGTAAAGGAAGATGTAGCAAATATTATTACAGCAGAAAAGAAACTTATTGAGCAAGAGGATAAGCAATCTATAGCAAATGAAGAAAATAAAAAGGCAGAGGAAATTAATTCTAATGATCTTTCAGAAAGGCTTCATAAACGTGCATTATATGATACTATTGCATTTGAATCCGAATTGCATAATATTTTCCAAACTGACAAACCTGATGAAATATGGTTATCCAGTCCATGGGTAGCAGATGGTACATTTATGCGCAACAGACTTCCTTTAATCAAGAATTATCTTAAACAAGGAGGTAAAGTGTTCATATCTTACTCTGCTCCAGACGAAGGGCTTGACAGCCACAAGGATAAGATGGTAGGAAGCCAATCCCAAAAAGCACTTGAAACTTTAGAAACTGAATACAGTAAACAGTTCTTTCATGTTGAGCTTCCTGCATTCCATAAGAAGAATGTTATTGAAGTAAAAAATGGTCAATGTGTATTGTTTACAGGAAGTTTTAACGTTCTATCATTTTCTGTGACATCTAAAAATATCACTCATGTTAGAACAGAAGAGATGTGTCTTGCTCATTATCAAGCTGCAATTAATCAATATCTTTTATCAAAGAAACAATTTGCAGAAAAGTACATTGAAAAAGCATTGCAAGAGATTTCCATATTGCCTTCTGCCGATGTACAAAACTACAAAAATGAGAGGATTGAGTATTTTAGAAAAGATGCTAACCTTGAGGAATTATTTATTGATTACGACAATATTCTTGAGGAACGTAGAACTATGGCAAAATCAGACCTGCTTACAAAAGAGATAGAGGCATTAAAGAATGAAATTGAAAGCAAAATGTCAAATGGCCTATCTCAAAAAGAGGTTGGTTTTTATAGGGCAAAATTGTTTAAATTATCATCTGCAGGCAATGGCTCTATCATAAGTGATGATATTCAAAATGTAATTATTCACTTGCAGAAGCTAATTAATTCATCCACAATGAAGTCAAAGGTGAATAATGCAAGTGATTCATATAAACCCAAAAAGAAAAATGATGCAGGTAATACAGAATCCTATGATAAGATTTTATCTTTAACAATGTCCTTCTATGAATTAGAGCCTACAGATTCAATATCTATTATAAAACATCTCACAGCTCTCTTTTACTTGTCGTTATCCGATAATGCTATAAAAGCAAATATTGGGGACAAGTGGAAGGATAAGTTGATTGCTTTATTGAGCAGCTCAGAATTAAGGAAACTATTCAAATACAATATATTAAAAGATAAACAAGAAGGAGCTTCTCGTGTATTTATAGCTATAGATGAAAAGTTGTATGCTTTTTATAATATCAGATTGGGTAATAAATTGGTAAAGCAATTGTTTCCAGATAAAATCTTTTTGAATAAAGATGATTACCATGATCCATTAAAAAATATTGAAGAATTGTTATTTTCGTTATAATTATGTCAAGATTTGAATCATCTAGGTTTGTACGAAACCCTCAAATAATGAATGCTAATGTTTTAATGGCTGCATGTGAGACGTTAGGATGGAAGTATTCTTTGCAAAACAATATATTATTGGTTACTGAAGTTGGAAATGATTCTAACTTCAATGGTGAGTTTGCCTTGAAATTAGATGTGTCAACTAACGAGGTTACTTACAATACTTATTATATGCCAAATGCACATGTAAAAGTAGAAGAATTAAAGGAAAAGTTTCAAGAGCTCAATGCTGAATACTCGAAAAATGCTTTAATCTCTGAATTTGAAAAAAACGGATTTACCTATAGATCGAATTATACTTTTACACCTACAGAAGAAGAAAGGTTTAGTTTTTATATGGAGGCAAAATCGTATGACCCACTAGAAGATGAACCATTTGCCTCTATTAAATTTACTATACTAAAAGACGGGACCATTATAACAGATTCTGACTATTTACCAAATGATGTAAACGAAAAGGCTCATGAAGCTATGGATATATTGGAGCAACATTTAGGTAACAAACGTGTAATGACAAAAAAGCCTGTTCCTGCCAAATATTTAAGTAAAATGAAGCCTCGTAGAACAATTAATTTAAATCAAAATTCATAATAGTATGGAAGATGTTTTTCAGAAACTTATCCTAATGATTAGGGCATACTACCCTGTATTATATCTTCATAGTTACGAATACTACAGAACGAAACAAAAGATTAAGGGTATTGTAGAGCTGTTGCGTAGAGAAGGTAAGAAAGTAAATTACTATCAATGGGATTGTGTATATGGACTTGTTCAGATATTACCTGATAAAACAGAGAAAAGAATTGAGCGTATGCAAAACCCTCTTGAAGTGTTAGCTTATATTCTTAACTCAAAAAAGTCTGGGGAGAAAAATATATTTGTTCTTGATGATATAAATAATCATATTGATAGGGATGAAGTTAAATTGATGTTCCGTAAAATTGCAGAAGCAACAAATAACAATACCCATGCAATTATTCTATCGTCAATTTACAGACTTCCTGCTGAATTGGAAAAGTATATTACTGTATTACAAATACCACTTCCTAAACGTAATGAATTGGGAGAAGTTTTGGATATAGTGGCGAAGCAGTCAAAAGTTGAACTCAAAACAAACCTAAGAAATAGACTGATAGATGCTGCGTTAGGAATGACATCAATGGAGGCAGATTTAGCTTACTGCCTTGCCTCTGTTAAGGATGGCTTTGACGATAAGTCTCCTTTTACTGTATCTTCTGAAAAGGAGCAGATTATTAGGAAATCTGGCATTTTGGATTACTTTCCAAAAAATGAAAGTCTAAAAGATGTCGGAGGTATGGAAAATTTAAAGGAGTGGCTTAAAAAAAGGCAGTTAGCATATGACAAGGAAGCTCGCGATTGGGGGTTAAAAGAGCCTAAGGGCTTACTTTTGTTAGGTGTCCCAGGATGCGGAAAGAGCTTAATAGCTAAAAGTATTGCTTCTAGTTGGAATATGCCTTTACTTCGGTTAGATGTAGGAAAAGTCTTTCAGGGCATTGTAGGGTCGAGTGAAGATAATATTCGAAAAGCAATTGCAACTGCCGAAGCTGTTGCTCCATGTGTATTATGGATTGACGAGATAGAAAAAGGTCTTAGCGGTGTACAATCAAGTGGAGCTACAGATGGTGGTGTGACCTCTAGAATATTTTCTACAATATTAACATGGATGCAGGAAAAGACAGCACCTGTATTCGTTGTGGCAACTGCTAATAATATTAATCAACTGCCTCCAGAACTACTTAGAAAAGGCAGATTTGACGAAATCTTTTTTGTGGATCTTCCAAGTCAGAAAGAAAAAGAGAATATTTTTTCCATACATTTGCAAAAAAATCGTCAAAATGTATCTTCATTTGCTTTAGATATTTTAGCCCAAAAAGCTGAAGGATTTAATGGAGCAGAAATTGAAGAATGTGTAAAGGAAGCTATGTTTACTGCATATGTAGAATCACAAGAATCTAATATTGCTCCCAAATTACAGATGATACATATTTTGGATGCTATCAAAAATACTGTACCTCTTTCTAAGACTATGGAGAAACAGATAACTGATCTTAGAAAATTTGCTGTTTCAAGAGCTAAAAATGCTTCTAAAGAGATTGTCTTAGAAAATAGAATGGAAATGCCAATTCTGCTAACTCGTCCAGAATTGGAACTGGAACGCTCATTCGATTCGGTGTTATCTGAGAAAGATAGTAATAGTAACAATATATAATTAGGCGTTAACAAAACGTTGCTCCACCTCTAACCATTCCGAACAGAGAAGTGAAATGCGTTTATGCTGATGGTACTGCAAATGCGGGAGAGTAAGTGAATGCCAGCCCGGAAGCAAACAGGGATGATAACATGTGATGCAATAACTATCAAATTTTACAGAATTATGTTCGATAAATTTTATTTTTTGAACAATGGTGATGTATAGTTTGAGCAGTCTCGCAATAAAGGGGCTGCTCCTAAAAAGACATCTCCTTTTTGGGAAGAGTTTTAGAAACAATTGGGTAAGCGATTCGCTGATTTAATTTGGGTATCAATTATGATACTTCTGATATCTTTTCTCTAAGCAGACCTCCTGAGCATGAGGGTAAAAGGCTCATTTATAATATATATGCTTGAATTAGAACTAAAATAATACAGTAGTGATATTTGTGTATTATACCAATGGAAGTTGCTTTATACTTGGCCTTCTATAGAAGGCTCTTGCCACGTATGGACATCAGCATCACTATCGCAATGAATATTTTTGCGAACCATGGTCAACTTCAATATGATTGACATAATGAGGGAGATCAGACAAGTAACGTCTCTATGCTTTTGTTTGATTTGTTTAAAGAAATGAAATTAAATAAACTAATCAAAACAGATGGACGGATTTAATTCCTCAAATGATATTCCGTCTGAATTAGACGAAACTAACGAGTAGTAAATCAATATAATATCGAAACTTAAACATAACATTATGTTATTTGGAAATAGGATTAGAGAACTCAGAGATAAGCAGGGTGTGTTACAACGACAATTGGCAGCACTACTGGAGATAGACACACCTATGTTCAGTAAGATTGAACGAGGTGATAGACGAGCAAAGCGTGAACATGTGATTAAGCTTGCAGAATACTTGCATCAAGACGTGAAAGAGATGTTGACGTTGTGGTTAGCAGATAAAGTTCTTGATGCAGTAGGTGCTGAAGAGGAAATAAGTTATGATGCAATAACTGTTGCACAAAAACATGTTCAATCTTCTATAAAAGACTATAGTACGTTTTAAGCCTCCCCAAATAAAAACAGCATTCAATATAATTAGAACTGTATCAATCTTTGATTTAGATACTATTTAAATTAAACTTGTTCTCAGATACTTATCCATAAAATAATTTAACCTAATAACTCATGGATTGATACAGTTCAAACTATGGTCTCTACTTTGACCAAAAATTATGTGCTTTATTAATCATATCATATTCAAACATTTTCCCATTTTTTAATTTTTTCCAATTTCCAAAACCTAATTCCTCTGCTAATTTAAAGAAACCGTCACCTTGTTCCATGCTTCTAGAAACAACAACTGAAGATATAAGTGGACGTCCATTTTCATGTTCATATCTTGAAATGTGACCTAAAATTTCACCTATTTTACCTCTGTCAGCAGGGATTGACATATCAAGTCTTAGATTTGCTGTTTTGCACAAATCGGAATAATATATTAGCTGTTTTTTTGATGCAACATTTATAAGTATGTTGCGTACTGTTTTTTCTTCTTTTGTTAAGTTCATAATGATAAGTTAATAACGAACTAAATTAAACTAATCAAATTTTTATGTATGAAACAGCCGTGCAAATTGTTGAAACGTAGTAAGTCAAATTAAGACAACTGTTAATATACGCTTTTTATGCACAGACGATATGCAATATTCGTGAAATTTTTGGATAAAAGCAAAAAGTAGCACGTAATTTAATCAGAGTTATAAGATATAAATATACAATGAATAGTAATTACAATAAACTGTATCATACTCAGATAATAATGAGTGATGAAAATTAATAACGGCATAATTAAAATCATCTTCTTATTGAATTGCCATCATCAACATCATCATAACTACCTTTCTGTCCAACTTCCCACTCACGTTTCTCGCTATGGCTGCCACCACCTGCATCACGCAGCTTGCCCTTGCCTGAGAAACGTGAAGTAGGCTTTGTTTGTTGCTGGTATTTTTGCCGTTCAATTTGCTTCACAAACTGTTTTCTTGGCCGGTCAAGATTGAAGTTTTCTTCAGTAAGATTTATAATGATGTGTTGCTTGAAATTGATGGCGTAAGTTACATCTTCATCCTGACGGACAATAAAGCCCTCTTCATGAAGTTGGCTTCTGACCGAGGTTACAGTATCATCATTGAATATCTCACGCAAACGGTTTACAGCATCAATATGATAGTGTGTTCTTTCCGGAGATATATCCACTAAATCAGTGCGGGATACTTTGAAGATTTTGCAGAGCAGATCACGTTCAGCTTCATTAGCCGGACTGAACAGTTCAACCATGGCTATACGGTTGTTACGGTCGATAGCTTCTGCCATAAAAGGTTTCAACGGACGGCTTTGGTCATCAAAGTAGATAATGCCTTTCTTGATATAGGCACGCTGCTTCCTGATTTTACTGTATATTTCCCCCTGGGTAATTTTCGGATTAAGTGTCAGTAATCGGTCAATATAGTCCTCAATCCGGTTGAATCGTTCTTCAGGAGTAGAGAAGTCCAGGAGTTCCTCTACAGCCAGTACTCTTGCACCATGAATGACTGTCTTGTTTGCATGATCAACGAGCATATATCCGTATGGTGTATCCTTCTTGCCGAAGAACACAATGTCAATACCGAACTTCGTTTTCAATTCCTTCTGCAGTTCCTCCTTGTTGGAACTTACATCACGGTACTTCTTTAATATGCTTCTTAGCTGACGGCAACGTGTCCTTTCCCTATAACCGCTCTTGAAAAGACTTTCTATTTCAGAAAAAGAGATTTCCTTCTGAACCTTTCCACCATGCTTGACGAATACATTCTCATCTTTCTGATAGACCTCATATCCCATGGAAACCATTATTGCCTTGAACTGGGCAAATGAAGAGAACGTGTATAGCTTGGCCAAATTAATGTCATCTTCCGTTTTCTTCTTCCTGTCGTTACCAAGAATACGGTCTATTACCTCCTGGGAACGTCTGCGTTCATGGCTATGCTGAATCTTTCTTCCATTAGGTGCCACTCTCGAAGTGATGATATGAAGATGGGTATTCTCCGTGTCATAATGAGAATAAACAAGCAACGGCTGACCGGATTCTCCGTATCCCATTTCTTTGAGATACTGGTGTGCAAAATCCAGCAACTCATCTTCCGACATTTCGTGTCCCTTGCATGATATGGCCACATGAAACTGTGGTTTTCTGATTCTGCTGTTCTGTGAACTGTACTTCTGGAGATAACCGACCAGTTCACTCGGGGTAGGTTTGTGAAATGTTCCGAGTGAACCGAAATTCTGAATCTCGATAAGCCGTGCAACACCTTTCGAGACTTTATGTTCATTGTAACCAACAGCATGGAAGTTCGTACTTCCCGGTAATATGGTTGCTATCATATTGAATCTTTATTTATCAAGGTTTAAGTGACTGAGTAACCGAAATACTTCAAGCTCATTAATCCATGGTTATACTATAATAATATCTGAAATGATTGAATACCGTGTAGTCTGCAATTCAGATTTTAACAGCTTTCTGTGTCAGAGAATCAAGGTCTTTCTTTATTCGGTTCAATGTTTCCTGAGTTTCAAGAATAACCGGTAACAGAACTTCCTGAATATAGCTGGGTGCGAGTAATCCGGCTACCGCAAGCTCATTGGCACGTTTAACTGACTGATTAAGGTTTCCTCCAGCCCAGGAAAGTTCATTTTGATATTTCCGGTAAAACAGACCGAGGTCATTCATCAGTTCGAGCTGCCTTTTGATACCAATATTAGAATACTCTGCCAGTGCCGAGCGTATATAATGGCTCACAGATGAATAGGAGGCTGATTTCTCCTTAAACTGTTTTACTTCCTCCGGTGTCATTCTTACCTTGATGTACTTGGTTCTCTGATTCTTCATACTTGGATACATTGGTGGTTAGGTTTCCCAGACCATCTTTCGCCATGCGAAACAGCGGCCAGCCGCTCCGATGCACCTGCATTCGGCAAGTTACTTTTGTGAGTACGAAACGGAGTTTTGTGGCCACAAAAGTACAACTTGCTTGGAAAACTCTGCACGGCAGAAAGATACCTTCCGGGAATAATTATTACATCCAAATTTACCGGAGAAAGCCGTTGCAAACCGAAATCAACAACACAATTCTTTGGAGGCATATTCCGGCTTACCATGTGCTGTAGCATCCGGTTGTTTTGGAATATCCATGTAGCGGAATATTGTTGTATATAGTCCTAAAACTTATCAAACCAATTTTCGTGTATTCAGAAACAGATGCTATAAGTATTATTCAATCTTAGAACCATAAAAATTGCAGTAATAAGAAATAATGTTTCGATATATATGGTTGGATAAACCAAAGTTTCAAAAACACACAAGATGTAGTTATATGGAATAGATGGCTATTGTTCTCATAAAACCTATATCCAATATAATATGTAGTCCTGATACCATGATAGTATGGTAAAAGTATCCTGATTATCTAAGTTATTGGAATCCCAATAAAAGGGAAAATAAAATCTTGTTGCTGATTCAGCTGATGAAATGGCTATCGGGAAATCTTATTTTATCTGAACTGTATTGCAGAAACATTCAGGTAGAATAATCATGTAATCAGAGTTTGGAGATACCTCGTTATCATGGTGATATAACACAGATAATCAGTAGAAAATCTACTCGAATAATAAGAAAATAGTGTTGCGTAAATTTCTGTATCTCATTGATTTTTAGTATATTTATATAATTAATAAGCTCTTATACTCATAAATATTACACATTATGTTTGAACTGCTGTTGATTATATATCTGCTGCCGGTACTTATTATCGGTATGCTGTTCCTGAAGCTGGTGTTCTGGCTTTTGAGGATTGCCATACGTCTTGCAGTCTGGTTGGTCAAGAAAACTTTCATTCTTATATGGAAGCTTATCGTACTTGTCTTTGCCATACTTATAGGCCGTGAAGTATTGCCCTGGAATCAACCGGACAAATAGAAAGGAACCGCACCAATATGATAAATGGTACGGTTCTGATAAAGATAAGTAGAATCCTCCCTTTGTGTTAATGGCTTGTTCAGTTTTGCCGATTACATGAAACCTTTTCCCTTGCTTCTTTCATATACAACTTCCTTCTTGGAATCACAATTCATAAGACGGAACTGAACCATACATCCGGTAGGGATATCCTTAGGTAACTGTTCAACCAGTCTGTCGATAACCTGGTCCACATTACTGAAACCAATATCTGTTATTTCACCGATTACGTCACCTTTGAAATATGCACGGCCATAGATCATCATCTTCTTTGTGATGCGGAACATCTTGTCTGCCGGTGTCTCGAAGTCACGTGCCTTGCCTTGCTTGCTCTTCTTGCTGCTGAAGAAAATGAAGTCAATCACTTTTGCATTGAGTTCCCAGGCTGGAGTGAAATCTATCTTGACATAGCCTCTTGTTATATTCAGTCCATGGCTGTGATTCATGCCGAAAGCAACTTCATACAGATTGGCATCACAGTCATTTTGGGCAATTGTAGCCCATGTATGACGGAAAGTGTAATAACAGTAGTAATCCTCCTTCTTCATTCCCATATCGGCACATATCTTTCTGATTCCAATATTAACGTTGGCATTGAAACTGTCCGGGTTACTGTAACGCTTATGGAATTTGAAAAGATATTCATCATTCTCGTCTGAAAGATATTTGTCAAATGTGGCCTGAATGAACGGTTCCACGCGCATTTCAATATAGGCTTCGTCTTTCCGGCTGTGCTTTGTCTTAGCTCTTTTATATCCGATAATACCATCCTTGTAGTTTTCTTTTTTAAGCTCAAATATATCTACAGTGTTTATTCCACCCAGACACAAGGATAGGAGTGCCACGTCTCTGCCCAGTTCCGGAAGAGATGAAATCATCTTGGTTTCCGGTAGGGGACGATTAAAGAACTCCCTGCATGCTTCTGCACTGATAGCTCTTTGGACCGTACTGTCAGATTTTGGAATGGAAACCTTTAACCAAGGATTGTATTTGATTCGTACAACACCACGCTCTTCATCATTAAGTTCGATAAGTGCTCTTTTGAATATCTGTCTTAAACAGGTTGGGTACATTTCTTTCGCCCTGTTCGTCAACGAAAGACTATTAATCCATCTTGTCAAAACAGAAGATGACAAGTGGGTAAACATCACTCTGGTTGTTCCCAAATATCTTTCGAGGTGGTTTACAGCCAGACGATAGTTCTTAGCATTACGTTCATGTCCTTCAGAGGCCATACGGTTAATGAACTTTGTTGCATAGTCACTAAAACATATTTCTTCATCTGAATGGATAAGAAATGCAATTAGTTCAGCAACAGAATAATTTGAGACATCCTTACGATTTATCATATCGCTATAGCGTAGGATTTCTCGTGAACAATACTCATTGACCACAATATCCTTGATTTCGCCATTCTTGGTGATTTGCTTGTCCGTAATGAGTTTATCGGTTTTAATATAACCCATTCTTGAACGGTGGACAACACGAATGTACACTGGATAAAATCCGTCAGCTCTCTTTTTTCTTACGACTACTTTAAATGTTGCCATATCAGATTGATTTATAAGTTATTAAATGGTGTATGCGTTGGTGTATGCGCCACTGTACAAAAGTGTATGCGTGGTGTATGCAAGTACCGTTTATTTGGCTCATTTTTTGCGGACAAATGTACGAACCGCCTAAAAACAACTTAGGCTGTAACGCCTGATAAACAGTTCGTTACAGCCTAAATCAAATATTATCCTATATTGCTTATGCTTCCTCAATAGCAGCCTGAGCCGCCGCCAGTCTGGCGATAGGCACGCGGAACGGAGAACAAGACACATAGTTCAAACCAACTTTGTGACAGAATTTCACTGATGAAGGCTCACCACCATGCTCACCGCAGATACCGCATTTCAAATCAGGACGAACTGAACGGCCTTTATCTACAGCCATTTCAATCAGCTGGCCCACACCATTTTGGTCGAGTACTTGGAATGGGTCTACTTTCAGAATCTTCTTTTCCAGATATACCGGCAAGAAAGAAGCAATATCGTCACGGGAATAACCGAAGGTCATCTGGGTCAAGTCATTGGTACCGAATGAGAAGTATTCTGCACGGCTGGCAATGCGGTTGGCTGTCAGCGCAGCACGCGGAATTTCAATCATGGTACCTACTTTGAACGGAATTTCCATACCTTCTTTTTCAAATAATGCTGCTGCTGCATCACGGATCACCTTTTCCTGAGCTTCGAATTCATACAGGATACCGGTCAAGGGAACCATTATTTCGGGATGCGGATCATATCCTTCTTTCTTCAGTTCAATTGCAGCACCTAGAATCGCTTGAGTCTGCATCTCTGTGATTTCGGGATAGGTGTTACCCAAACGACAGCCGCGGTGACCTAACATCGGATTGTGTTCACACAGGCTTTCCACACGTTTTTTGATTTCCTGTACGGTTACGCCCATTGCCTTAGCCATTTCTTCCTGACCTTTTGCATCATGGGGAACGAACTCATGCAAAGGAGGATCGAGCAGACGAACATTTACCGGACATCCGTCCATAGCCTTGAAGATACCTTTGAAGTCGGCTTTTTGGAAGGGGAGCAATTTAGCCAATGCTTTTCTACGTCCTTCTACATCCGGTGACAGGATCATCTCACGCATAGCGACAATCTTTTCAGCATCAAAGAACATGTGTTCCGTACGGCAAAGACCGATACCTGAAGCACCAAAAGCGCGGGCCACTTCCGCATCATGCGGAGTATCAGCGTTAGTGCGGACATTCAGCTTTGTGTATTTGTTGCAAAGATCCATCAATGCAGCGAAATCGCCTGAAACTTCGGCTGCTTTGGTTTCCACTTTACCTTTATATACTTCACCGGTAGTACCGTTCAGAGAGATGAAGTCACCTTCTTTTAAAGTAATACCTTCAATTTCTACGGTACGTGTCTTATAATCTACATTGATAGCACCAGCACCCGATACGCAGCACTTACCCATACCACGGGCCACAACCGCAGCGTGAGATGTCATACCGCCACGTGCAGTCAGGATACCTTCGGCAACGGCCATACCTGCCAGGTCTTCCGGCGAAGTTTCGATACGTACCATGACTACCTTTTTGCCATCGGCAGCCCATTTAGCAGCATCATCGGCGAAGAACACAATCTGACCGGTAGCGGCACCCGGAGAAGCGGGCAAACCACGAGTCAAAACTTTCGCTTCTTTCAACGCTTTCTTGTCGAACACAGGGTGAAGCAGTTCGTCTAATTTATTAGGTTCGCAACGCTCCAATGCTGTTTTTTCATCAATCATGCCCTGGCGCAACAAGTCCATGGCGATTTTTACCATGGCAGCTCCGGTACGTTTACCGTTACGGGTCTGCAAGAACCATAATTTACCTTCCTGTACGGTAAATTCCATATCCTGCATGTCGCGATAGTGGTTTTCCAGTTTGGTCTGCAGGGCATCCAGTTCTTTGTAGATTTCCGGCATAGCTTCTTCCATAGAGGGATATTTGGCTACGCGTTCTTCTTCAGAAATACCTGCACGTTCTGCCCAACGCTGAGAACCGATTTTTGTGATTTGTTGCGGGGTACGTATACCGGCTACAACATCTTCACCTTGTGCGTTGATCAAATATTCGCCATTAAACAAATCCTCACCGTTACCTGCGTCACGAGAGAAGCAAACACCAGTAGCCGAAGTATCACCCATGTTACCGAATACCATGGCTTGTACGCTTACAGCAGTACCCCATTCGGCAGGAATACCTTCCATTTTGCGGTAAAGAATGGCGCGTTCGTTCATCCAGCTGCGGAATACAGCACAAATGGCACCCCAAAGTTGTTCGTATGCACAGGTCGGAAAATCTTGTCCGGTTTGTTCTTTTACAGCAACTTTAAAGCGTTTAACCAGTTCTTTAAGGTCTTCCACTTCCAATTCGTTGTCGAGCTTCACACCTTTTTCTTCCTTTACTTTTTCGATAATTTCCTCGAAAGGATCGATGTCTTCCTTGTTCACCGGTTTCATACCCAATACCACGTCACCATACATTTGTACGAAACGACGGTAAGAATCCCATGCGAAACGGGGGCGTCCGGTCTTGCGGCTCAAGCCTTCCACCACTTCGTCATTTAAACCTAAATTAAGGATGGTATCCATCATACCCGGCATAGAAGCGCGGGCACCCGAACGTACAGAAACCAGTAACGGGTTCTCTACATCTCCAAACTTGGAATTCATCAGATTTTCGATGTTGGCGATAGCTTTCTCAACATCCGCTTTCAGCAGTTCTACTACTTTATCTTTACCTAACTCATAATATTCGCTACAAACTTCTGTGGTGATTGTAAATCCCGGAGGTACGGGAACACCGATTAGATTCATTTCAGCCAGGTTAGCGCCTTTTCCACCAAGCAGATTTCTCATGTCTGCTTTTCCTTCAGCTTGTCCATTACCAAAGGTGTAAACTCTTTTTTTATCCATAATAAATGTATTTAAAGTTAACTCGCTCAAAAAATGTAATCGCAAAACTATACATATTTTAGTTATCTCCAAACCTTTTACTGAAAAAAAATAGTGGAAATTGCAATTTCTACTTTGCAATTTTAATATCTTACGATTTATGAGGCAATATTCAGGGAAAATGCTTAAATTTGTCCCCAAATTAACTTATTCAGAAAAGTGGCTAGAAAGAAGAAAGAACTTCCATTATTAGAGAAGATAACCATAACAGATGTAGCTGCCGAAGGAAAAGCTTTGGCGAAAGTGAATGACCTGGTAGTATTTGTGCCTTATGTAGTGCCCGGTGATGTGGTGGATTTACAAGTGAAGCGTAAGAAAAATCATTATGCAGAAGCTGTGGCTGTGAAATTCCATGAGTATTCTCCTGTGCGTGCAGTACCCTTCTGCCAGCATTATGGTATATGTGGTGGTTGTAAGTGGCAGTGTCTGCCATATACAGAACAAATAAAGTATAAGCAAAAGCAGGTGACGGATAATCTGACCCGTATCGGCAAGATCGAATTGCCGGAAATTTCACCTATCATAGGGTCGGAAAAAACGGAGTTTTACCGTAACAAGTTGGAATTTACGTTTTCTAACAAACGTTGGCTGACAGAGGAAGAGGTAAAGGAAGATGTGAAGTACGATCAGATGAACGCCGTAGGTTTCCACATTCCCGGTGCATTTGACAAGGTACTGGCTATAGAAAAGTGCTGGTTACAGGATGATATCAGCAACCAGATACGCAATGCGATTCGTGACTATGCATACGAACACAATTATTCTTTCTTTAATCTGCGTTCTCAAGAAGGAATGCTTCGCAACTTGATGATCCGTACTTCGAGTACGGGTGAGCTTATGGTGTTGCTGCAATGCAAGATTGTGGAAGAGAGCGAAATGGATCTGATGAAGCAACTGCTGGCTTTCGTGGCAGAACGTTTTCCGCAGATTACTTCCTTATTATATGTAGTCAATAACAAATGCAATGATACCATTAACGATCTGGAGGTAATGGTGTTCAAAGGCAACGATCATATTTTCGAGGAAATGGAGGGGTTGCGCTTCAAGATAGGAGCAAAATCATTTTATCAGACTAATTCCGGACAGGCGTATAATCTTTATAAGGTGGCCCGTAATTTTGCCGGATTGACCGGTAAAGAATTGGTGTATGATCTTTATACAGGGACTGGAACCATAGCCAACTTTGTTTCACGCCAGGCAAAGAAAGTGATTGGTATCGAATATGTGCCTGAAGCAATAGAAGATGCTAAAGTGAATTCGGCAATTAATGGCATTGACAACACCTTATTTTATGCCGGTGACATGAAGGATATCCTCACTCAGGAGTTTATCAACCAACATGGTCGTCCTGATGTTATTATCACTGATCCTCCGCGTGCCGGAATGCACGATGATGTGATTAATACAATTCTTTTTGCTGAACCTCAGCGGATTGTGTATGTTAGCTGTAATCCTGCCACCCAGGCACGTGATTTGTCTTTGTTAGATGCCAAATACAAGGTGATGGCCGTGCAACCCGTAGATATGTTCCCTCATACGCATCATGTGGAAAATGTGGTGTTGCTGGAAAAAAGAGGATAATCCGGATAGTTCAATTATAAATTGTTTAAACAGTAAATAGAATTATGTCAAGAGGTAAGAATAGTGATTCCGGCAGGCCAAAGGCGAGAAGTGTTGCCCGATATACTATATATAATGTGACGGAGCCCGCTGAGCTGATGGATTTTCTGATGCGGAAAATGGCGGGAATCAGTCGTAGCAAGGTAAAGGCGTTGCTTGCCAACCGCGTGATTTTGGTAGATAATGTGATTACTACCCAATATAATTTCGCATTGAAACCAGGTATGAAAGTGCAGATATCCAAGGTGAAGAATAATCGTGAGTTTAAACATCCGATGCTGAAACTGGTATACGAGGATGCTTATATCTTGGTGGTGGAAAAGAAGGAGGGACTGCTTTCTGTCAGCACAGAACATCAGAAGGAGCGTACTGCACAACATATTTTGAATGAGTATGTAAAACGTTCACATCGTTTCAACCGCGTATTTGTAGTACATCGTCTGGACCGTGAAACTTCGGGGTTGATGATGTATGCCAAAGATGAAAAAACCCAGAATACTTTACGTGATAATTGGCATGATATTGTGACGGACCGCCGTTATGTGTCTATCGTTTCTGGTGATATGGAGAAAGATTACGGTACTGTAGAGTCTTGGTTGACCGACCGGAAATTGTATGTCTATTCCAGTCCTGTAGATAATGGGGAAGGTAAGTTTGCGGTCACTCATTATAAAACAATAAAGCGGGCCAATGGATATTCATTGGTGGAGTTGGATTTGGAAACAGGACGTAAGAATCAGATTCGTGTGCATATGTTGGATTTAGGTCACCCTGTTGTTGGTGACCGGCGCTATGGCAGTGAGTGTGATCCTTTAGGACGATTGGCGTTACATGCCTT
Organism: Candidatus Gastranaerophilales bacterium; assembly: GCA_900552525.1. GTDB lineage: Bacteria > Cyanobacteriota > Vampirovibrionia > Gastranaerophilales > Gastranaerophilaceae > CAG-196. The sequence goes on from UNSK01000001.1 coordinate 24,315, forward strand.
CAAGTTATGTTTCTATCATCCGGTAACAAAAGAGTTGATGGAGTTTGAAACTCCTTATCCTACGGCATTTAAAGGATTAATGCAGAAAAAATAGAAAGTTTCTTCTGTTAAAATTAAATATAAGGCTTCTTTGCATTTATTTTGGGCAGAGGTTAAGAATAAAAAAGCAATATCCATCCACTTACCAAACTGTAGACGGATGGATATTGTTGTTTTTAGAGATTTGGCAGTTTCATTATTAAATTGCCTTTCTTAATGCAAGAATGGTCATGTAGTCCGATTTCCCAATGTTGTATTGATGAATAAAAAGGCTGAAATTCAAGATAAATTTGATTCAGCCTCTTTATTATTGTATCGGCGAAGTGATATTGAATAAAAGAGTTTTTTCAATAGATGTGATCATATAAAATCTCTAACGCACGTATGTCTACATGAAGCTACGCATATGTATGTACGGGTTTGTGCGTATGTATGTGAGTGTGAATCATATAAATCCCCCAAATATAAGGACGTTTTTAAAAAAGATCAAGAGCTTTTCAAATAACAACAGGAACTTTTTGGAAAAGATAACGAGCTTTTTTAAAAACGTTTTGATCTTTTTTATCGATATCGGAACTCTGTAAACTGCTATTTCGTGGAAGTACATCTCTTTCATATGCATTTTTGAAATGAAAAAGTCTGAAAGTACCCTGCTTTATATCAAACAGGAATACTTTATAAAAAAGAATATATAGTTGACAGCAAGCGTATTATGCGAAAATCTGCTTTAAAATATAGTGAGGGTATGAGGGCATAAGTGAGAGCAAATATTTTTACTATAATCATGTAAGCTATTTATAATTAGATTGTTATATGTAAAATGAGAGCATGAGGGCATAAGCATTCCAGAATAATAATGAGTATGATGTTGGTTTGCTGGAATAAAAAATAATACCGACTTATCACAAGCCGGTATCACGAAAAAATAATCACTTTATTATTTTGTAATCATCCAGCTTTGTGCGCTCACAAAGCACGGGGAATAAAAAGTTATTTATATACTAACACTGTAAACAACTACTTTCACAAGCTATTGTTTACTCACCTAATAAAAGGTAGCTTAACAAATATCACTTAATGTTCATTTTTTGTTTGACATTACAAAGGTAACACAAAAATTGAAAATTATACTATATAGTTCTAATAACGGATAATATTGCGGTAATTTAGGCGTTATTTGAGCCATTTATCTAACCAACTAAAGAAAGTGCGTTGCCATAACACCCCATTTTGCGGTTTCAATACCCAATGATTCTCATCCGGATATAATAAAAGTTCGGCCGGAACACCGCGCAATACAGCTGCATTGAACGCCGACATACCTTGTGAAGCAAGAATTCTATAATCCTTTTCACCGTGAATGCAGAGAATGGGAGTGTCCCATTTATCAACGAAACGATGAGGAGAGTTGGCAAAGGTACGTTGTGCCGTTGCATTGTTTTTGTCCCAATATGCACCACCCATATCCCAGTTGGCGAACCACATTTCTTCTGTTTCCAGATATTGCTGCTCCATATTGAATATACCATCGTGTGCGATAAATGCTTTAAAACGTTTGTCATGGTGTCCCGCCAGCCAATAGACGGAGAATCCGCCGAAGCTGGCACCTACGCATCCCAAACGATTAGTATCTACATATGGTTCTTTTGAAATATCATCTATGGCTGACAAATAGTCTTTCATACATTGACCTCCATAGTCACCGCTAATTTGTTCCAACCATTCCATGCCGAATCCAGGTAGCCCACGACGATTCGGAGCGATGATAATATAATCGTTGGCTGCCATAATCTGGAAGTTCCAGCGGTAGCTCCAGAATTGGCTGACGGGACTTTGCGGGCCACCTTCACAGAATAATAAAGTAGGATACTTCTTGTTTGCGTCAAAATTGACGGGATAGATCACCCATGAAAGCATTTGCTTGCCATCGGTAGTTTTGGTCCATCTTTCCTCCACTTTGCCCAAATTCAGCTGTTTAAAGATGTGATCATTCTCGTGTGAGAGTTGCGCCACTTGCCCGTCGGCAGGAGTGAGGGTGTAGATTTCATCGGCGGCACTGATAGAGTGACGTTTGGTAATTATTTTATCGCCTGCCATGGCTACTGATCCGTAGTCATACATGCCATCAGTCAGTTTTTTTATATCACCATTCAGATTGGCATTGTATACCATGCTGGTTCCATGCCATACACCGACAAAGTACAGACTTTGCGAATCATTGTTCCAGCAATAGTCATCTACGCCTGATTCAAAACTTTCGGTAACAAATGTCTTTTGACCGTCATCTAAATTGTAGATGCACAGGCGGTTCCGGTCACTTTCGTAACCATCGCGCTCCATGCTTTGCCATGCAATGTATTTGCCGTTGGGGCTGAATTTAGGATTGGTGTCATATCCTTTCATTTCATCTGTTCCATTCGAATCTTTTCCATTCGGTTTGCACAGGTTCAGTGTTGTGCCTTTTTCTATATTATAAAGGTATATATCCGAGTCGGTAGATACTGCGTATGCCAATCCTTGCTTTTTCCGGCTGGTGTAAGCTATTTGTTTAGAGTCGTTGCTCCAAGCCAGCTGCTCGATACCTCCGAAAGGTTTCATTGGAGCTTCAAACGGCTCACCTTCCATGATATCGGTGGCTGCTCCCATCATGTTACCATCAAAATCAGCGATAAAAGGATGTGGAATACTTTCTACCCATTCATCCCAATGTTTATACATCAGGTCGTTTACAATGATACCGCTGGCTTTGGGTAGGTCAGGGTAGAGGTCTACAGTGCGTTGGCCGTATTTTATTTGTGAGATGAAAAGAATCTTTTTGCCATCCGGTGAAAAAGAGAATCCTTCTATGTTTCCTTTGAAATCGGAAATGATACGGCGTTCCGTACCGTCAGGATTCATCTCCCAAATTTGGCTGCCACCACTTTCATTGCATAAGAATGCGATTTTTGTTCCGCCTTTTATCCATTGAGGCTCGCTTTCATTCCATGCTGTTTGAGTAAGCAGGGTGTTGTTCTTTCCATCGGCATCCATTACGTAAATTACATGATGGCTTTTGTTTTCGGGAACACTATAATAGGCTACGGTGTAGGCTATCTTTTTGCCATCGGGGGAAATACTCAGACTGCCTATGCGTCCCATTGCCCACAGGGCTTCGGGGGTAAGACGACCGTCTTTGATGGTGATTTCTTGCTTGCCTATAATGGGCTCGTAGCCCTGTCCTTCCTGTTTCACTTCGGTACAGGAAGAAGCTAGCATAAGTGCTGCTGCCATGATGGTTGCGCTTGATTTATTCATATCTAAAAATTGCTTTTGATGATTAACTGACTGCAAAAATACGTATAAAAGCCGGTGATGTGAAATGTTCCTGCATATTTGTTTTGTTTCTTTGTGTGTCTGTGGAAGGGTGTCTTTGCAAAGAAGAGCAAATATAGAGGTAACTGGCATATATAAAAAAACAGCAAAGACCGCTGTTTTTTTATATATGCCGGTCTTCGCTGTTTTTTTAAGGAAGTGTAAACCCGTTATTTTTTCCCTTTATTCATTCTTTCTTGTTGCAGTCGTTCCTGCTCCTTTTGTAAAGCTTCCAGTTTAGCCATCAGTCCGCCACCCGGTTTGCCGCCATTCTTTTGGCTCTTCTTTTCTTTTCGGGCTTCCAACATGGCAAGGAGTTTCTTTTCATCAGTTGTTTTGCGCAGAATCACCATGGTGAGGATACCAATCAGTCCGGAAATGAAGTAATAGTAGTTCAAGCCGGATGAATAACCGTTGAAGATGAAAATAAACATGACTGGCATGATATACATCATTAGTTTCATACCCGGCATTTGCTGTTGTCCCATATCCTGCTGCTTCATGGTGTACATGGTGTTCAGAATATTGGTGATACTGAACAGCAAACAGAAGAGGCTTAAATGATTGCCCAGCAGAGGAATGTTGGTTCCCCAGTTGATAATATCATCATAAGTGGACAAGTCCGGGGCCCATAAGAAACTTTGTTGGCGCAACTCAATAGCGTTAGGCACGAAGAAGAATAAAGCCATGAATACCGGCATTTGGATCAGCATAGGCAAGCAACCTCCCATAGGGCTTACTCCGTATTTGCTGTAAAGTGCCATCGTTTCCTGCTGCTTTTTCAAAGCATCTTCTTTCTTGGGATATTTTGCGTTGATCTCGTTGATGTAGGGTTTCAGGACGCGCATCTTGGCAGAGGACATATATGATTTGTAGGTAGCCGGATAAACTAACACTTTGACGATAATCGTCATCAGCAGCAATACGACACCCATGCTCAGTCCCCACCCTGAGAGCCAATCAAACAAATTAATAGTGAACCAGCGGTTTACCCAGCGGATAATGGGCCAGCCCAAATAAACCAGGTCTTCCAGTTCCAAATCTTTTTGGGAAAGGCTTAGATCATTGCTGTTCAGCAAAGTCTTGAAATGGTTCGGACCGAAGTAGAACTGCATATCGGTAGGCTGCTTTCCGGTAGGATCAAAGAAAGTTGTCATGTCCGCGGTATAGTTCTTCATATATCCGCTTCCTTCCTGTTGGGGGGTAGAGGTTAGGGAAGCTTTATCAAAATCTTGATCGGCAATAAGTACGCTTGAGAAGAACTGATTCTTGAAAGCAATCCAATCCAAACGGTCGGTAACATCTTCTTTTGCTTCTTTCATTTCGTTCAGATAGTCTGAACTTTTTTCTACCGGCTTGTAGGTGAGCGAAGTATAGCGCTGTTCGAAGCTGAAACCTTTTTCAAGCTGGCGTGCCCGTTGACGCCAGTTTATATTGACTGTGTTCAGGGCAGGAGGGAAGAAATTCTGCATGCCGTTTGCGCGAATAGTGAAATTCACCATGTAAGCATCCGGTAAAAGTTTGTAATCGAAATCTATATAGCCTCCATTGTTTGCTGCCAAACGCATAGTTACAGTGCTGTCTGTTACGTTGGTAGGCTGGAAATACATATCCTCGGTCAAAATATTTTCATTCTTTCCTTCGAAAGCGAAATTCATGCCCGAATCTTTTTCATCAAACAGCATCAAAGGCTTGCCGTCCTGTCCGTTATAATCTTTTAATATGGCTGCGCACACCCGTCCACCTTTATTGGTGAAAGTCAGTTTTACTACATTATTTTCCAGTGTCGTTAGCTGTTCCGTACCTTGGTTTGCGCCATAGAACATAGAGGTAGAGTCTAAATGCAATGTTGCATTCTGACTCTGTGCCGTGGCAGCCTGTGCCAGTCGTTCGGCCTCTTTTTGGGCTATCGCCTGAATGGAATCCTGATAATGTTTGGCACGTGCCATTTCTTCCTGGCTAGGACGGTTGTAGATGCTGAAGCCTATCACAACTGCACCAATCAGGGCGAATCCCACTAAAGTGTTTTTGTCCATTTTTACTTGTTTACCTTATTATATTATAATTCTCGTTTCTTATTTGTCTATTGCCGCTTTGATAAATGACAGGAACAAAGGATGTGGTTTCAATACTGTACTGCTGTACTCGGGATGGAACTGTACTCCGATGAACCATTTTAATGTCGGGATTTCAATTATTTCCACTAAATCGGATTCCGGATTGATACCCACGCATTTCATACCCGCCTTTTCGTACTCCTGCTTATAGTCATTGTTGAATTCGTAGCGGTGACGGTGGCGTTCCTGTATGTGTTCGCTTTTATAGGCTTCAAAAGTCTTTGAGTGTTGGTCAAGGATACATTCATAGGCTCCCAGGCGCATAGTGCCGCCCATATTGGTGATAGCTTTCTGTTCTTCCATAATGTCTATCACGTTGTGTGGCGTTTTTTCATCCATTTCGCGGCTGTTGGCATCTGTATAACCTAGCACGTTACGGGCAAACTCAATAGCCATGCACTGCATACCTAGACAGATACCAAAAGTCGGTACATTGTGTGTACGTGCATATTTGATAGCAACGAACTTACCTTCTATGCCACGTTGTCCGAATCCCGGGCAGATGATGATACCATCCATATCCTTAATCTGCTCTTCTACATTAGCATCTGTCAGTTTCTCGCTGTTTATGAAGTGGATATCCGCTTTGCGGTCATTGTAAGTGGCGGCTTGTGACAAGGCTTCAAGGATAGATTTATAAGCGTCTTGCAAATCGTATTTACCAACCAATCCAATTTTTACTTTCTCAGTTGCCTTATGACGGCGATCTAGAAAATCTCTCCATGGACCGAGGGTTGGAGTTTCACCCACGGGCAATCCCATCTTTTGGAGAATGGTTACATCCAGTCCCTGCTCTTGCATACGCAAAGGTACTTCATAAATGGTGGGCATATCGATAGACTGCACCACAGCATTTTCATCTACGTTACAGAACAGAGCAACTTTCTTTTTCAAGTTTGTGCTCAATTCGTGCTCGGTACGCAACACCAATACATCTGGTTGAATACCAACAGATTGCAGCTCTTTTACAGAGTGCTGGGTAGGTTTGGTCTTCAATTCGCCTGCTGCTGCCAGATAAGGAACATAAGTAAGGTGTACGCACAACGCATTACGTCCCATTTCCCATTTCAATTGGCGGATACTTTCCAAATAAGGAAGTGATTCAATATCACCTACGGTACCACCGATTTCGGTAATGACAAAATCAAATTTATATTTGCTTCCCAATAATTTTACATTGCGTTTGATCTCATCGGTGATATGGGGGATAACCTGAATAGTCTTTCCCAAATAGTCACCACGGCGTTCTTTGTCAATAACACTTTTGTAAATACGTCCTGTTGTAATGTTATTGGCTTTAGTTGTCTGGATGCCCAAAAAACGTTCGTAATGTCCCAAATCGAGGTCGGCTTCGTGTCCGTCTACCGTTACATAACATTCACCATGTTCATAAGGATTCAAAGTTCCCGGATCAATATTGATATACGGATCGAACTTCTGAATTGTTACATTATAGCCTCTGGCTTGCAGTAATTTACCTATTGATGATGAAATAATACCTTTACCTAATGAGGAGGCAACACCACCAGTTACGAAGATATACTTAGTTTCTCCCACGACTTAATATTTTTAAATGTTATTTTCTTAATTATCAAAATCGCAATATTTATCAAAGTTGCAAAATTACAAAATCTTTTTCAATATTGTCGGATATGCTTTAAAAAATCATTTGATGAAACTGAATTTATCATTCGTTACTATATAAAGGAAACAGTTTTTGGGGAAAAGGAAAATTAAGTGTACTTTTGCACAAAACTAAAATTAGTATGAGAAAAAGTATATGTTTGGCTATAATACTTGCTGTATTCTGTATGGAAGAAGTGCCGGCACAGAAAATAGCCAAGACGAAAGAAAATCCGGCTGTGAAAGCCTATTCTGATTCATTGTCTGCATTAAGCGCATCTTATTTTGCTTATTTCAGGCTGTGGGATGATTTGAATATTCCGGCGCCCCGGCGGGTACGTCCTAATCCGGCTTTTTATAAGTTGTTTGTTCCGCCCACTTATTATGAAGCTCCTATAAAAGAAATTTTTGAAATAAAATGGAGTCCGGATACGAAAATAATGACAGCTGTCGATTCGCTATATATGGGAAAGCGTGACTCTGCATCTGCAGCTATATATCAACTGCCCGATTTGGAAACCTTGGCCGCTGCCGACCGTTGGTCGAATAATATATTAAGGAATTATTATTTGCAATATCCGGGCAGATTGGTGAATAACGAACTTTATTTGGCTGATTTGAAACCACTGGAAAATAATCAGATAGTAAAAAGACCAAGGAAAGAGAGAATCAAAAGTTTCCTTCAACCGGAAACACCGGTGGAAAGCTTGACTACGGATAATGAATTGTTGGTGGTACGCCCTAACTTTTGGACGCATAAGGGGAATGGGTATGTTCAGTTCACACAACATTATATTTCAGATAACTGGTATAAAGGTGGTGAAAGTACTAATGCGCTGTTGTCCGGCTTAGTGCTGGAAGCTAATTTTGATGACCGCCAGCGTATAGAGTTTGAAAATAAGCTGGAAATAAAATTGGGTTTTGTTACAGCACCGTCAGATACAGTGCATAAGTATAAGACGAATGCCGACTTGCTTCGTTTAAGCAGTAAACTGGGTGTAAAAGCCTTCAAAAACTGGTATTATACTTTGGCGGGCGAGTTCAAGACTCAGTTCTTTGGAAATTATAAGACGAATACGAATGATATGATTTCTAATTTTCTGTCTCCCGCCCAATTGGATATAACCCTCGGTATGGACTTTAAGCAGAATAAGAAGAATTATTCATTGTCTTTGTTGGGATCTCCACTGGCGTATACTTTTATGTATATCAGCAATGATAAGATAACTGATCCGGGTGCTTTTAATGTGGATCCGGGGCATAAAACAGCGAATCTCTTCGGTTCGAAATTTACAGGTAATCTGACTTGGACAATTATCCCCAGTATTGTGTGGGAGTCTAAATTGGAGTACTTTACAACTTATGACACCGTAATTGCCAGTTGGGAAAATACATTTAATTTTGTGTTGAACCGTTATTTGTCTACTAAGTTGTTTGTTCATGCGCGTTATGATGACGGTGTGACACTGACAGAAGATAACAAGAGTTATTTCCAGTTGCAGGAATTGCTTAGTTTTGGTTTGAATTATACTTGGTAAGAAAGGAGAGTGTAAGCGATATCGATGAGAACCAATAAAAACACGGATGCCGTAGAATTTGATATTCTGCGGCATCCGTGTTTTTATTGGTTCTCCATTTTAGTTATGTTCACCCAGCAATGTTTGTACAATTCTTTCTGCAGCGTGTCCATCCCAACGTTCCGGCAAATGTCCCTTCTGCCATTCTCCTTTATTCAGAATGTCAAGGGCGTCTGCCAGGATTTCAGAGCTTTCCCCCACCAGCCGGTTTGTGCCGATTGTCACTGTTTCGGGATGTTCTGCATACGTGCTTAATGTCATGCAGGGGATTCCTAAAAAAGTAGCTTCTTCCGCTACATTGCCCGAATCTGTAATGATACCCCAGGCATGGTTCACTAAATATCCGAATGACAAATAAGGTTGCGGTGGTAATATATATAACCTTTCGGAAGTAATTCCTAAAGCAGACAGCTTGTTTTTTACATATGTATGGAGCGGCGCCACGATCGGCTTGTCTGTTTTTTCCAGTATAGTGCGGAAGATGGCTTTCAGTGTTGTGTCCTTGTTTAGCAATGAATGTTTGTTCAATGTTAGCAAGAGGTATTCTTTTTCTTTCAGTCCCATAATGGAGAACGCTACCGGGCGCTGTAAACGGGTACGGTTATAACGCAGCGTATCAATCAGGATGTTTCCTACAAAATGTACATGTGCCTGTTCGGTTCCTGTTTGATTCAGATTGCGGTTGGCTACCATTCCGGCCGTGAACAGATAATCGGACAAGCCATCTGTTATCATGCTGTTCACTTCCTTTGGCATATCCATATCGAAAGAGCGGGTTCCGGCCACTAGATGAGCGACTTTTATCCCTTTCTTTTTAGCTACGATAGAGCACGCCATAGTAGGAGTCAGGTCATCCACTACAAGTACTACCTGTGCAGGATGCTGTTCCAGTTCGCGGGCGAAAGCTACCAATATACCTGCCATTCGCTGGAAAAAATCTGTATTATCTACATGCAGATATACATCGGGATGCGGCATATCCAGGTCTGTAAACAGAGAAGGTTCCAAACTTTTATCTTCGTCCGAACCTGTGTAGACCAGACGGGCAGTGATATTTTTTCCTGCTGCCTTTGCAGCCTTGATAGCACGCATTAATGGGGCAATTTTCATGAAATTGGGACGTGCACCTGCGATAATTGTTACTTTCATCTTATTTTAAGCTATTTTCTGAACACAAAAATACATTTTCTTATCGAATTTATTCGTTACTTTGCAGACAAATAACAACCATTATGCTAACATTTGTTCAAGTTTTAGATTTTATAGGCACGTTTGCCTTTGCCATCAGTGGTATCAGATTGGCGTCTGCCAAACAGTTTGACTGGTTTGGTGCATATGTAGTGGGTTTGGCAACGGCTATCGGAGGAGGTACTATCCGTGATGTGCTTCTAGATGTGACTCCGGGTTGGATGACCGACCCTATATATTTAATATGTACAGGACTTGCATTGTTTTGGGTAATTGCTTTCGGCAAGTATCTGATTCATATGCATAACACTTTTTTCCTGTTCGACAGCATCGGTCTGGCACTATTTACAGTAGTGGGAGTAGGCAAAAGTATTGCTCTCGGATATCCTTTTTGGGTAGCTATAATCATGGGTAGTATCACTGGGGCCGCAGGTGGTGTGCTCCGCGATGTTTTTATTAATGAAATTCCGCTTATTTTTCGTAAAGAAATTTATGCAATGGCCTGTGTGGTGGGGGGATTGGCCTATTGGATATGTGATCTGTTTGGTCTGGAAGCCTTTATTTGCCAGATAATAGGAGGTAGTACTGTGTTTTTGGCGCGTATTTTAGCTGTTAAATATAGTATCTGTTTACCAATTTTAAAGGGGGAACAACGCTAAATAGCACCTGAAAACTATCAAAACAGGGGGTAAAAACTGATAAATGACGGTTTTTACCCCCTATTTTGATAGTTTTTTCTTTGACACCTATTTAAAATGCGCTATCCTTGCATTACCGAGAGCATGGAAAAAGAATATGAACCTAAACTGAAAGACTTATGAATAGCGTTAGTTTTAAAAAGAACCTGCTGGGTGTGCAAGAAGAATTACTTCGGTTTGCATACAAACTCACAGCCGACCGTGAGGAGGCTAATGACCTGCTACAAGAAACTTCATTGAAAGCGCTGGATAATGAAGACAAGTATATCCCCGATACAAACTTTAAGGGATGGATGTATACCATTATGCGTAACATCTTTATAAACAATTATAGGAAAATAGTGCGTGACCAGACATTTGTGGACCATACAGACAATCTCTACCATTTAAGTATGCCTCAGGATTCCGGCTTTGATAGTACCGAGGGAGCTTATGACATGAAAGAAATACATCGTATAGTCGGTTTGCTTCCTAAAGAATACCGTATTCCATTCGCTATGCATGTGTCGGGATTTAAATATCGTGAGATTGCCGAAAAGCTGGGATTGCCGTTGGGTACTGTAAAAAGCAGAATTTTTTTTACCAGACAACGCTTGCAGGGACAGCTCCGTGATTTTGTATAATCCAAGGGGGAAAATTATCAAAAAGGTAGAGTGAAATTCTTTTGCTCTGCCTTTTTTGTTTTTGTTGGTTTACAATATGATATTAAACATGTTTTTGGAAGCTAAAAAACAGCTTCGAATATTAACTTTATTTTTATTCATTTGTTATATTTGCAAAAGGACAAGACACCTTTAAATCAAGTAATAATTATGAAAAAAGAAATCAAATTCAGTTTGGTCTACCGCGATATGTGGCAGTCATCAGGGAAGTACCAGCCCAGAGCTGATCAGTTAGCCAAAATTGCTCCTCTAATCGTTGAAATGGGGTGTTTTGCCCGAGTCGAAACTAATGGAGGTGCTTTTGAACAAGTGAACTTGCTATATGGTGAGAATCCTAACAAGGCAGTGCGTACATTTACCAAGCCTTTACGTGAGGCGGGTATTCAGACGCATATGTTGGACCGTGGTTTAAATGCATTGCGAATGTATCCTGTTCCAGCTGATGTACGTCGGTTGATGTATAGGGTAAAACATGCGCAAGGAGTGGATATTACTCGTATTTTTTGTGGTTTGAATGAAGTTCGTAATATTATTCCTTCCATAAAATATGCTAAAGAAGCGGGGATGATTCCTCAAGCCACTCTTTGCATCACTTATTCTCCTGTACATACGGTGGATTATTATTCTTATATTGCCGACCAGTTAATAGAAGCGGGGGCACCCGAAATCTGTTTGAAAGATATGGCAGGTATCGGCCGTCCTGAAATGTTGGGGCAGTTGGTGAGAAATATCAAAGATAAACATCCTGAAGTCATTGTACAATATCATGGACATTCCGGTCCTGGGTTATCTATGGCATCTATTTTGGAAGTTTGTGAGAATGGTGCGGATATCATTGATGTCGCTATGGAGCCGTTGTCATGGGGAAAAGTGCATCCTGACGTAATTTCTGTACAGGCTATGTTGAAAAATGCAGGTTTTCAGGTACCTGAAATCAATATGAAGGCTTATATGAAAGCGCGTAGCATGACGCAGGAATTTATTGATGATTTTTTGGGATATTTTATTGATCCTACCAACAAACATATGTCTTCCTTGCTGCTGGGATGTGGACTTCCCGGTGGCATGATGGGTTCAATGATGGCCGATCTGAAAGGGGTGCATTCGGGCATCAATCTGATTCTGAAAGGACAGGGAAAGGAACCTATGAGTTTGGATGATTTGGTAGTGATGCTGTTTGAAGAAGTGGAATACGTATGGCCGAAATTGGGATATCCACCTTTAGTAACACCGTTTAGCCAATATGTGAAGAATGTGGCTTTGATGAATGTTATGCAATTGGTGAAGGGAGAGGAGAGATGGACGATGATTGATAACCATACATGGGATATGATTTTGGGAAAAAGTGGAAAATTGCCGGGTGCGTTGGCTCCTGAAATAATCGAACTGGCGAAAAGTAAAGGCTACGAATTCACTGATGAAGATCCTCAGGTGAACTATCCTGATGAGCTGGACAAGTACCGTAAGGAGATGGATGATAATGGATGGGAATATGGTGAGGATGAGGAAGAGTTGTTTGAACTGGCTATGCATGACCGGCAATACCGTGATTATAAATCGGGTGTAGCCAAGAAACGTTTTATGGATGATTTACAACGTGCTCAGGATGCGGCTATGGTAAAAAGTGGCTTCGATGAGGAAACGATCCGAAAATATAAGCGTGCTAAGGCAGATCCTATTATTGCACCGGATAAGGGGCAGATTTTATGGGAAGTTTCCGTGGAAGGTCCTTCTATGGCACCGTTTGTCGGACGGAAATACCAGCATGATGAAGTGTTCTGTTATATTTCCACTCCGTGGGGAGAGTATGAAAAGATTTTTGCTAATTTTACAGGACGTATTGTAGAAGTTTGCGCCCAACAAGGAGCTGTAGTTAATAAAGGTGATGTTATAGCTTATTTGGAAAGAACAGAGTTTACTGCATGATTTAAAGGTGCTATATAGCTTTTTTTATCCGCTATGGCAAGTGTTGAATTTGTCATGGCGGATGTTTTTATCTTTTCATTCTTTTAAAATTTGCATTCATTCAGTTATGTGTTATCTTTGTTGCCATGCAGAAAAAGCAGGTAGATAAGAAAAAATATATGAGAAAGCTGTATCCGTGGTTGCTGGGAATGATTTTAGGAATAATGCCTTGTATCGTTTCAGCATCAGAAAATGACAGTATAAAAGTCGAGAGTCTGCTTCAAAAAGCTGCCCGGTTGCCGGCCGATAGCTGTAGGATATTGTTTTTTGCCCAAAATCTATTAGGGGTTCCATACGTAGCGAATACATTGGATGGGACAGATGAAGAGAGATTAGTTGTTCATTTGGATAAGGTGGATTGTACCACATTAGTTGAAACAGTACTTGCATTGAGTCTCGCTGACAAGTATGGGAAAAGTGACTTTGAAAGTTACAAAAAAGCGTTGCTGTGTATCCGCTATCGGAATGGAAAACAAGCCGGTTATGTCTCGCGTTTACATTACTTCAGTGATTGGATTAAGGATAACGAACAGAAAGGAATTGTACATGAACGTACAGGGGAATTAGGGCTTGCTGTATCACAAATCTTGAATTTGGATTTTATGTCCACACACTCTGACAATTATCACCGGTTGAAAAATAATCCTTCCATGATATCCCAGATGATTGAAATAGAGAGAAAATGGAAAAATGTTCCTGTTTTTTATATTCCTAAAACAAGTCTGAACGTTTCTTCTGAGGAGTTGGACATAAAGAATGGGGATATCATAGCGATTACTACCAATATAAAAGGGCTGGATGTGGTGCATACAGGATTTGCCTGTTGGGTGGATGGTAAATTGCATTTGCTTCATGCTTCATCGGTCATGAAGAAAGTTATTCTAGATTCTCAGACTCTCTTTGAATACTCTAAAAATAAGAAAGCCCACACGGGGGTGCGGGTTATTTCTTTTTCTTCTTTGAAACCGTAGAGGACGTATCTTGTTTGGGCGGAAATGTAGGGACGCATTTCATAAGATAAAGTATCTTCTTTTGTCTTTTAAGCATGTAGTTGCCAGGTCTGCTTGAATTGAATTTGCGAGGATTGGGAAGGCTGGCTGCAATTAGTGCGCATTCTTCCGGTGTCAGTTTGCTGGCATTCTTGTGAAAGTGTTCACGAGCTACTGCTTCGGCACCATAGATACCATTTCCCATTTCTATAGAGTTCAGATAGACTTCCATAATCCGTTCCTTGTTCCAAAATAGTTCTATCAAGGTGGTGAAATACACTTCAAGTCCTTTCCTGATCCAAGAAGAAGCAGGCCACAAGAAAATGTTTTTGGCTGTCTGTTGGCTGATAGTACTGGCACCTCGAGGGCGTTTTCGGTTCTTGTTTTCTTTTAAGGCTTTCTCTATTTCTTTGAAGTCAAAACCATTATGCTCGGCAAAGCGATTGTCTTCAGAGGCAATAACAGCCATAGACAGATGAGGGGATATGTTTTCTTTAGGTAGCCAAGAGTGTTTCCACTTTATATCTTCTCCATGAATGATTTGCTGGGTAGTACGGATAAACATCAACGGGGTAAAGTAAACCGGAATAAATCGTAAAACGATAACTGCGAGAATGGAAGAACCAAAGAAAAAAAGCAGCAGATTGCGGATGAATTTTAAAATCTTTTTTTTCATGCTTGTGTATTAAAACCAATTTCGGGCAGAAATAACCTGTCCGAAATTGGTTTATTTTATATGTTATTCCAATGTTGTGACCGTTGGTTCGGGCGTATTGGATACGCTCTACAATAACGTTCATCGATATCATTTCAGTGTTCCTGCTTCCGCTTGCTGAATCATCTGTTGGCTGGCATACATATATACTTCTACACGACGGTTCTGCTGGCGTCCCTCGGCTGTGTCATTATTACCTATCGGATCTGCTTGACCCAAGCCTTCTACGGACTTGATCTGAGAATTACTTACACCGCAACCCAACAGATAACTAGCCACACTTTGAGCGCGTTCTTGTGACAGATTGAGGTTTTTTTGGATACTTTGTTCAGCTGTACTGTTTCTCCAGCCCTGGTTGTCTGTATATCCATAAATGGATACATCCATATCTCTGTTCTGGTTCAATACGTTGTTTGCAAACTTACTTAAGGCTGATTTCGCTTGTGCACTCAAGGCTGCATTTCCTGTATTGAAGAGAATACCGGAATCAAAAGTAACTTTTACAGCCTGAAGGCCATTGTTATCTGTTACTTGTTCTACCTGTGCTCCTTGGATTTGAGCAGCTTCTTCTGCTGCTTTATCCATTTTTTTCCCAATTAACACACCGGCACCTGTACCTACTGCCGCACCTACTGCCGCACCAATAGCCGCACCTTTACCATGTCCGGCTATTCCGCCGATAATTGCTCCCAATGCTGCACCGCCGCCGCCGCCGATCAGACCGCCTTTAGCGGTATTATTCATGTTACCACATCCACTGAATACTAATGTAGCACTCAGTAATAAAGCCATAATTTTAGTCTTTTTCATAATCATGTTCATTTTAATATATTAATGACTTAATGCAAAAATTGTTCATTAAACGGCCTGATAATTTAAAGCTTTCTTCTTGATAAGCATAAACCAGATCAGACAAATAATTCCTTTCATAGTGCTAGTGATGCTTATGCTCCACCAAATACCCGGCAAACCCCAGCCCCATGATACAAACAACAGTGCCATCGGGATGCGCAGATAGTTACAGGTGACGCTGATTACGGCAGGAGGCATGGTGCGCCCCATTCCATAAAATACGCCCTGTATGGTAATTTCCAGCATCATAAATAGTTGCGAGTATCCGTCAATACGTAGAAAGACACCACCGGTTTCGTAAGCTGCTTTTTCAGGAACAAAGATAGAAAATATTTCGTTTCCATAACATATAAAAAGGAATGTGCAGAAAGATCCGAATATAAATGTCATCCATAAAGTGGTGCGATAGGCTTTCAGCACACGGGAGATTTGCCGCGCTGCATAATTCTGAGCTACAAAGGCACTGAGAGCTGTAGAAAAGCCTTGGGAGGTGTTCCAGGTGATAGCTTCGATTTGTCCTCCGGTGGTGAGTGCCATCAGCCCTAAATGACCACCTTGTTCTGTGGCGGTTCTTCCGAGAAACATATTGACGAAAGCGAATAATGTATTGAGTGCCGCTACTGGTAATCCTATTTTCAAAATGTGGCGTGTATATTGTTTTTTCAGTTTAGTAAATAACCGAAAATCATCCCATAATATTTTCTTTTGTTTCAATTGATAGATAAACAGTATGCATACCGTAGCTTCGGCCAGCCAAGTGGCAATTGCTGCTCCCGTAGTTCCCCAGCTTAAACCAAAGATAAAGATAGGATCCAGTATTATATTTGTAATCAGTCCGATACCGTTAATGGAAAAAGGTATTTTGCTTCGTCCGGCGGCATTGAATATCCCTGTAAAGGTAGCTGATAAAAAGACGAATGGAAAGGCGGTTGCTATAATCCGTAGATATTCCACAGCCATCTTGGCTATATGAGGTTCTAGTTCATAGATACTGATAATAGGGGTGGCAAAGATAAATAACAATGCTCCCCAGCTCAATGATATAAGTAAGGACAAGGTAAGATTATGTGATGCGAACGCACGGGCAGCTTGCTCGTTTTGTGCCCCGATGGCTTGTCCTACGCTGACTTCCGAACCTACTTTGTTCAGAAGAGAGATAGATGTGGACATCCATGTAAGAATTCCTACCGAACCTACGGCGGCTATTGCCTCACTTCCTATTCTTCCTACCCAAGCCATGTCGGTCAGACTATATGCCATTTGTATGAATGAAGTAGCCATAATGGGCATTGCCAAAGTAAACAATTGCTTTAGGATAGGGCCTTGAGTCAGATTCTTAGTTCCTTTCATTCGTCATTAACGGATAAATTGTCTGCAAAGGTAGAAATTTATACTGATTTCTGTGGGGAATGCTGATAAAAATACTTTTCTATTACTCTTTTTAAATGGTCTGGATGTTTCATAAAAAACTTTGAAGTTCTTGAAGAAGGATAAAGCTTTTTCAAAAACTCCAAAGTCTTTTATGAGTATATTGATAGAAGTCGTTGATTAGTAAGCGAAAATAGGATATTTCTTCATTGTTTCGTTTACGCGTGCACGAACTTGTGCAATTACTTCTTCATTGTCTACGTTTGAAAGAACTGTCTCAATCATTTCGGCGATTTCCAACATCAAGTCTTCTTTTGCTCCGCGAGTTGTGATAGCGGGAGTTCCCAAACGGATACCTGAAGTTTGGAAAGCAGAACGGCTGTCAAATGGAACCATGTTCTTGTTTACAGTGATATCAGCAGCAACCAATGCTTTTTCTGCTACTTTGCCTGTCAGATCAGGGTATTTGGTACGCAGGTCTACCAGCATGGAGTGGTTGTCTGTACCACCGGAAACGATCGTAAAGCCACGGTCAATCAAAGCCTGTGCCAATACGGCTGCATTCTTTTTTACTTGTGTTTGATATTCTTTGTATTCCGGCTGTAAACATTCACCGAATGCAACAGCTTTGGCTGCGATGACATGTTCCAACGGGCCACCTTGTATACCAGGGAATACAGCAGAATCCAAAAGTTGTGACATCATCTTGATTTCACCTTTTGGAGTTTTCTTGCCCCATGGGTTAGGGAAGTCTTTACCCATCATGATGACACCGCCACGAGGGCCACGAAGGGTTTTATGGGTTGTTGAAGTGACGATATGAGCATATTTAACCGGGTTGTCCAACAGTCCGGCAGCAATCAGTCCGGCAGGGTGGGCCATATCAATCATCAGGATGGCTCCCACTTTATCTGCGATTTCACGCATACGTTTGTAGTCCCACTCGCGAGAATATGCAGAACCGCCACCGATAATCATTTTGGGTTTTTCACG
This sequence comes from Candidatus Gastranaerophilales bacterium, assembly GCA_900552525.1. GTDB lineage: Bacteria > Cyanobacteriota > Vampirovibrionia > Gastranaerophilales > Gastranaerophilaceae > CAG-196. The sequence goes on from UNSK01000001.1 coordinate 42,452, forward strand.
TAATGCGATTTCTTCCATCTGATCGTAATCTACACGACCTGTTTCTTTGTTCAGGTTGTATTCACACGGAGTATAAATAATTCCGGATGTGTTTACCAATGAACCATGTGACAAGTGACCACCATGGGCCAAATTTAATCCCATAAATTTATCACCCGGATTCAAAACGGCCAGAAATACAGCAGCATTAGCCTGTGCTCCGGAGTGAGGTTGTACATTAGCCCATTCTGCTCCAAATATTTGTTTCAGTCTGTCGATAGCGATTTGTTCGCTCTGGTCTACCACTTCGCAACCGCCATAGTAGCGCTTGCCGGGATACCCTTCAGCATACTTGTTGGTAAGGCAAGAACCCATGGCTTGCATTACTTGGTCACTAACAAAGTTTTCGGATGCGATCAGCTCGATACCTTTGAGCTGGCGTTGATGCTCTTTTTCGATAATGTCGAAAATCAAATCGTCTCTTTTCATTTCTTTTTATAATAAGTTTATGTGCGATATTCGATTCTGAGTTCACAAAGTTAAGTAATTTTAGAATATAAGGAAATTATTTAGAGGAAAATATTTGGTGAGGTTACGGAAAAAAGATATATGACTTTCTTTTTGTCGTGTAGTAAGGTCTGAAGCTGCTGAAAGAGTTGAAGATAAGGGCGTTTTGAGGAAAGAAAAGGATATAAATGTGGCATTATGATATCTACTTAGAGAAAGCTTCCTACTTTAGAAAATAACTCCTAGCGAGAAACTTAGTACATTGCGGTGCCGGTTAATGAAGATACCTTTTTCTTGGGATATTATTCCATTTGTGTCTTTTTCATAAATGATTGATTTGGAGATATTGGTGAGTCCGATTTCATACCGGAAATCAAAGAATATATTAGCAATATTTACTCCTAATCCGATAACAGAACTTATATTAATGGGGTGTAATTCTTCTTTTATACCAGAATATCCAAATCCTTCAAACTCTTCGGAAGTCTTATGTTTCCATACATATTCCAGTTTGGGACCGATAAAAAGTGCCATGCCGTAAGGCCTGCTTTTTACAAAACTATAACCATATAATATAGGTAGCTCCAAAGAGTGAATCGTGCTGTTCAGTTTAGCAAGCTCGGGAAGGGTGTTTTCTTTATTTTGATTTTTATTGAAAGCTATTTCACCTTTATAAATATTATACATAATTTCGGGTTGGATGAAATGCCTTTTCATGTGCACCCGAAAAAACATGGCGGCAAAATAGCCTACTTTATAATTATTTTGTACATCTTCCATTCGTTCTCCATCTAGTTCTAACCGACTGGTAAAATACATGGAAGAGTTGAAACCTCCTTTTATTCCCACATTGATCTTAGGTTCCTCTTTCAGACCATTCTTTATTCCTTGTGCTGTAACGAACAGGGCAGGAAGTAATAAAGCGATTAATAAAAGGAGTTTCTTCATGAGATATTTTTAGGATTTTTCCTTGGTCTGTGATCTGTTCTTTTCTACAGACCAGCCAAACTTCCCGATTTTCGGTCCTAGTTCAAAATATCCGCCATGAACATAGACTAACGGGTTAGCTTCGGATAATTCGAATTTTCCTGTTTCCGCATTCAGGTATTTATCGTCGGCTTTTACATTTACCACATCGGCTATGAACATATCATGAGATCCTAGTGAGATGATTTCCTTTACTCTGCATTCTATACAGAGCGGGGATTCTTCGATGATGGGAGCACTGACTATTTTTGCTTTTCCCGGGGTCAGCTTCATTTCTTCAAATTTATTATAATCTTTGCCCGAACGCACTCCGCACCAGTCGGTAGCGAACGCCATGCTTTTGGTAGTAAGGTTGATGACGAATTCCATATTCCGTTTCAGAATGGGATAGGAATGGCGTTCCGGACGCACGGATATATAACACATGGCGGGGTTGGTACAAATAGTACCTGCCCATGCCACTGTGATAATGTTATATTCTTCTTCCGTACTTCCGCAACTTACCAGTAGGGCCGGAAGAGGGTAAATCATAGTTCCCGGTTTCCAGTCTTGTTTCATATTCATTACAGTAGTTTGATACCTTCTTTACTTTGTTCCTTTTCGCAGTAATGACATTTCAAGATTCCATGTTCTTTGTCAATTACATGAAACAGGGTGGTCATTGGCTCATTGTTGGTGATACATTTGGGATTGGCGCACTTTACGATGCCACGTAATTCCTCAGGCATCAGGACTTGTTTCTTCTCTACCACCTCATAGTCACGGATAATGTTCAGTTTTACATTCGGGGCGACTACGGAAAGGCGGCTTATTTCCTCATCAGTAAAAAAGCGGTCGGCCACTTTTATAATTCCTTTTTTGCCTAATTTTTTGCTCTCGAAGTTGTTTCCGATGGTTATGTTAGAGTCAGAATCCTGCAAGCCCAATAGGGCGACTACAGTAAACAATTTATCGGAAGGTATATGGTCTATAACAGTGCCGTTTTTCAAAGCGGCTACCTGCAATGCTTGTTTATTATCGCTCATCTTCATTTTTGTTTTTACTTTTTTGCATCTTCTATAACATCATTCAAGGTTATGCCCAATACATCACAAAGGATGGCCTGGCGCGCATAAAGTCCGTTTTGTGCCTGTTGGAAATAGTAAGCTTTCGGATTCTCATCCACATCGTAAGCTATTTCGTTGACGCGGGGCAGAGGGTGCAGGATACGCAGATTGGGGCGGGTATGCTCCAGCATCTTATTCCTTAATATATATACATCTTTCACACGTTCATATTCCATCAGGTCGGTGAAACGTTCGCGTTGTACACGGGTCATGTAAAGAATGTCGGCGTCAGCAATGGTTTCTTCGTTAAAGTCTGTGTACTCTTTGTATTTAATATGGTGCTCCTTGCAGTAGATTTTATATTCTTCAGGCATTTTCAACTCTTCCGGAGCGATGAAATGGAAAGTGGGGTTGAAATGACGCATAGCCATCAGCAAAGAATGAACAGTTCGTCCGTATTTCAAGTCGCCTACTAGATAGATGTTTAAATTTTCAAGCGTTCCCTGTGTTTTGTATATGGAGTAGAGGTCTAGCATGGTTTGTGACGGATGTTGGTTGGCTCCGTCTCCGGCATTGACAATGGGCACCGGGGCGACTTCGCTGGCATATCTTGCGGCACCTTCCAGAAAATGGCGCATTACGATGATGTCGGCGTAATTGCTTACCATCATGATGGTATCTTTCAATGTTTCTCCTTTTGAAGAACTGGTTACTTTGGGATCGGTAAATCCGATAACGCGGGCTCCCAGTCTGTTTGCTGCGGTTTCAAAACTGAGTCGTGTACGGGTGGAGGGCTCAAAGAAAAGGGTGGCAACAACTTTGCCGTCCAAGATTTTACGGTTAGGCTTCTTTTCAAACTCTTTTGCCATCTCCAAAAGGTAGAGGATTTTCTCTTTCGAGTGTTCGGCAATAGTAACTAAACTTCTATTTTCCATATTGGCTTGTATTTATAATTACAATTTATACGGAGTGTAAAGGTATGAAAAAAAAATAAATGAGCGAAGAATTAAAAGATATTTCGTTGAACTTTGTTAGAAACACATTCTATCTCAAAGTTTTTCCTTACTTTTGTACCGTTAATTACTAGAAAATGTCATGAGGAAGAAATTTATATACGTGCTTTGGGCTCTTGTAGTCGGCGTACTGTTAGTTATAGCGCTTATATTCACCGCAATAGCGAAAGGATGGATTGGATATGTACCGCCTATTGAGGAATTGGAAAATCCGAATTTAAAGTTTGCAACCGAGATTATATCCGATGACGGCAAGATGCTGGGTACTTGGTCACTTAGTAAGGAGAATCGTGTTTTTGTAGGTTATGACCAGCTTTCATCGAATCTGATTCGTGCGCTGATTGCTACCGAAGATGAACGTTTTGCAGAACATTCCGGCATTGATGCCCGTGCGTTTGTCCGTGCTTTGGTGAAACGGGGAGTGATGATGCAGAAGAATGCCGGTGGGGGTAGTACCATAACCCAGCAGTTGGCAAAACAATTCTATTCACCTACGGCAGATAATGTGATGGAACGTCTGTTGCAGAAGCCCATTGAATGGGTAATAGCTGTTCAGTTGGAACGCTATTATACAAAGGAAGAGATTCTGACTATGTATCTTAATAAGTTCGATTTCTTGAATAATGCAGTAGGTATCAAAACAGCTGCCAATACTTACTTCTCGAAAGAACCGAAAGATTTGAGCATTGAGGAAGCGGCTACTTTGGTTGGTATGTGTAAGAATCCGTCTCTTTATAATCCGAAACGTTTTAATGAACGTTCACGTGGACGGCGTAATGTGGTGCTTGGCCAGATGCGGAAGGCGGGATACCTGACTGATGCGGAAACTGATTCATTAAAGGCGTTGCCTCTCGTCTTAAAATATCGTCGTGTGGATCATAAAGAAGGTTTGGCAACTTACTTCCGTGAATATCTGCGTGGAGTAATGACAGCCAAGGAGCCGAAGAAAAGTGATTATCGCGGATGGCAGATGCAGAAATATTATGAAGATTCATTGGCATGGAAAACGAATCCGCTTTTCGGGTGGTGTGCTAAAAACAAGAAGAAAGACGGTACCAACTACAATATTTATACAGACGGTCTTAAGATCTATACCACTATTGATTCACGCATGCAGAAATATGCGGAAGAGGCTGTTTATGAACATGTGGCGCAATACTTGCAACCTCGTTTCTTCAAGGAAAAACGGAAAAAGAAAACAGCTCCGTTTACTAATCAGTTGACAGAGGAGGAGGTGAATACCATCATGACCAGGGCTATGAAACAGACTGATCGTTATCGTATTATGAAAGAAGCCGGATGCTCGGAAGCGGAAATAAAGAAAGCGTTTAATACTAAATACGAAATGTCTGTATTTTCTTACGAGGGAGAGAAGGATACCATTATGACTCCGATGGATTCTTTGAAATATTATAAATTCTTCCTTAGGGCGGGATTTATGTCTATGGATCCCTTGACAGGTCATGTGAAGGCGTATGTGGGTGGTCCTAACTATAATTATTTCCAATATGATATGGCGATGGTGGGGCGTCGCCAAGTAGGTTCTACTATTAAACCTTACGTGTATACTTTGGCTATGGAGAACGGTTTCTCTCCCTGTGATCAGGTGCGTCACGTAGAGCAGACATTGATAGATGAGAACGGGCGTCCATGGTCACCACGTAATGCCAGCAAAAAGCGTTATGGAGAAATGGTAACTATCAAATGGGGATTGGCTAATTCGGATAATTGGGTAACGGCTTATTTGATGGGGAAACTTAATCCTTATCAGTTGGTTCGTCTGATTCATTCATTCGGTGTGCAGAACAAACAGATAGATCCCGTAGTATCACTCTGTCTGGGACCTTGTGAAATTTCTGTAGGGGAGATGGTCAGCGCTTATTCAGCATTCGCAAACCGAGGTATCCGTACAGCACCAGTATTTGTAACCCGTATTGAGGATAATGAAGGTAATGTATTAGCGAATTTCACTCCGCAAATGGATGAGGTGATTAGTGAGACCAGTGCTTACAAAATGCTGGTTATGTTGCGTGCGGTCGTTAATGAGGGTACTGGTGGACGTGTACGCCGTCTGTATGGCATTACTGCTGATATGGGGGGGAAGACAGGTACAACCAACCGTAACTCTGACGGTTGGTTTATGGGATTCACTCCCTCATTGGTGTCCGGTGTATGGGTAGGCGGTGAAGAACGTGATATTCATTTTGATACGATGGTAGACGGGCAGGGGGCTGCTATGGCGCTTCCTATTTGGGGACTTTATATGCAGAAAGTCTATAAAGACAAGAGCTTGGGATATTCTCAGGATGAGAAATTCAATATTCCTGATGACTTTGACCCTTGCAAAGATACCTTAATAGATGAAACTTCGGTAGAAGAAACCGGAGGTTTGGATAATATATTTGAATAATTGAAAGATTTATCAATAAAAAAGTCTGTTTGCAAGGAAAAGCAAACAGACTTTTTTTATTGATATACCTTTTATAAAAGGTGCTTTCTCTACTTGGTGTTGTGGAAAATAATTTATGTAAAAATAGTGAAAACCCTTGCTGTTTCGTAAGAAAATACTATATTTACAAAAAGAAAATCTTTACCTTATGAAGATAGGAGGTAATTATGGATAGAGATGTAACTCTGTATCAGATAACTAATGTTATGGCCGAGAGAGTTTTCCAAAAAATAGATAACTTCAATAAAGGCCGTAGAGAAGATGCGGGATATTATGCAATCAGTGTTTCTACCCCTTACCGATCATATTATGCATTATGGCGTATATTTCCGGACAATATTTATTCCCCTTTGTTTATTCAATCGCTGGCTGTCACTTTTAATGATGCGGCAGAACGTGCTTTTCAGTATTTGCAGAACTGTAACGTCCTGCTGAAAGTAAAAGACAATACTTTTTTTGAACCTTATTATGGAATATCCGAGGATATAGTCGCATTTGGAAAATATCGTGGAAAAAGATTAGCGGAGGTTTATTACATTGATCCTAACTATGTACTTTGGCTGGCACACAAATTTGAGGCCCGAAATCCTAGGGATAAGAAGCTGGCAATGTTAGCGAAGGCTTTTGCTACTGTGCATTATGAAACGGTTATCAGAAAACATCATTTGCCGGCTGGCAGTCGTTTTATCGGTCAGCCGGGAGAAAAACTATCCGACTTGCGTTTAGAAGTCTTAGGGATAAGGTTACAACTGGACATATACAAAACAACCGGATATTATGTGGACCAGAGTGTGCTTGCCGCTGATGCTGATGGCAACCGTTATACTTTCATTATAAAGGCGGCGGCTTCCAGTATGTCACCGGATATGTTGAGCTGTTATACAAAAAAAATCAATGTCCATGAAAGTTTGTATTTAAAATCGGCTAAAGTTCTTTCTCATTATGAGAACAAAGGAATAAAATATACTCGCATAGGATATTTGAAGTTCAAATAGAGACCGGGCGAGGTGGGAAAAGTACTTGTCTTCATTCATGAAGATAAGGGCAGGTGGCAAGATATTATATGTTTTTATTCTATTAAGTTGGGAAAAACTTTTAGTGTTCTGAATTTTCTTGGTGACATGCCGGTTATTCGTTTAAAGAAACGGGTGAATGAGGACGGAGTAGAAAAATTCAGTTTATAGCAAATCTCCTGAATGGTAAGGTTGGAAGAAATCAGTAGGGCTTTTGCTTCAATAATTACATAATTGTCAATCCAGTTTCCTGCCAGTTCTCCGCTAACATCCCGGATTATGGAAGATAAATACTTAGGGGTTAAACAAAGTTTCTCAGCATAAAAAGAAATGTCTCTTTCTTTATAATGATGGGTTTCTACCAGTTTTAAAAACTGTTTGAATATGTCTTCTTTATGCGGCAGTTTTTTCTTTTTTATTTCCAGATGCTTTAGTAGGAGCTGGCATACTTCGTAGAAAGTAGCTTGTATCAGATATTGTATGGTAAAATCACGAAACAGATTATTTTCTTCACTGATTTTTTTGTAAAGCAATACATGATATGTTTTCAATAAATCTGTTTCCGCGATATTCAAATTGACACATGGATGATTTTTTAGAGGAATTAAAAGAGACATCATTTTATAAAAATTATCTCGGGTATCAAAATATTTATTAGATATCATGATGAGATGTGCTTTGTAATCCTCGCTTATTTCATTATATTTAATTATTTGATTAGGCACCATCATTAGTAATGTATTCTCTTTAGTAGAATAGTTGATGGAGTCTATTTCTATTTCAGAAGTTCCGGAAAGGCACAGTATAAATGAAGTATAGGTTGTTTTATATGAATTGTTGTGAAAAAAAGGATGGGCAAGAGTCTTGCGGGTAAGATCTTTTCCCGTATTATTATAAATAATGAAATCATCGGAAAAATAATCTGCGTTAATGAAAAAGCCGGTATTCCAGAGCGCTTCAGGTGATTTTGGAAAAGCTGTGGGAGATGTTTTCCAGAAAGAAACTATATCTGAAACTGCCAGAAATAACCTTATTGATAAACTTAGACTTGCGATAAAAGAAATTATTAAGCCGAAAAACTTTATGGGGCGTGGATTTAACGGAACGGTCTATCAAATTGATAAAAATTTTGCGATGAAGATTAAAAATTATGCTAAACCTTCACTGGAAACTTCGGATTTAGTAATAAAAAAAGGAAAAAATATTTTCAAAAACTTAAAAACTTATTATGGAGAAGAAGTTCTACAAATTGGCGACTTGAAGATTTTGAGAAATCTTGGCAAACACACTCCTGCGGGAGTCCCTCCTGAAAAGCTAAAAGATTTGAAAAGTCTTGAAGAAATTTATAAATATTATCAGAAAGAATATCTTCCTTTGTTTGCAAAAGTTCCTCAAAAAAGCTACGACGCAGTTGCAGAGGATTTTGCACGCTTAAATAAAATGAAATATTCTGCGGGTGAATATTGTACTTTTGACTCAAAAAATCCCGGAAATATTCTTCTTGCCGGGGATGAATTAAAACTTACCGATGAGATAAATTCAATCAATATGAGCGAAACTAACTCTGTTGGTAAGCTGATGGAGCTTATGCTCTATAAGATATCCAGTCTTGATAGTATTAGAAGCTACGGTGATAATACGGAAGAAGCAAAGCAAATATTGCGTAAAATACTTATTGCATCGGAGAAAGCAAACCTTCCTTATGATACAAGGGAAAGGGATAGAGTGGTCTGGGACGGTGTTTTTAAAAATGCTGAAATTAATGAAGATGTTGATGATTTTATTCAGAACCTTGAGATTATACGCGGCAGAAACCCAAGACTTTCAAAGCGGATACCTGAGGTAGAAAAATACGTAGACAGTGTTTTCTGTCCTTCGTTCAAAGGCAGGTCAAGGGAGCTGGAAAAAGTTCTGGATAATGTTGTAGGAAAACCTGAAATTTCCGAAAAAGAGAAAAACCTTATTATCGAAAAAATAAAAAATGCTCTTCAGGATATCTTAATTCCGTCAAGATTTATAGAAGAAGGCACTCACAATGCAGTGTATAAAATTACGACTAAATATGCAGCCCGTGTTCCAGTGAATACTCAAATTACTCCTTCAACTCTCGGTGAGGGATTTGAGTGGGGTAAAGGTATTTTTAGCAGAATGAGAAATTATTATGGCGAACCAATACTTCAGGCGGGAAAATTTCAAATACTTCACAATATAGGTTTTCAGATGCCGGCCGGTATTCCGGAACATTTAAGTAAAACTATGAGCGAGCACCAGCAAAAAAAATATTATATTGAAAAATATCTGCCAAAGTTTGCTTCAATTTCACAATACAATTATAATCAAATTGCCAGAGATCTTGCCATATTAAACGAAATGCGTTTTGGGCCGCGAAGTTTCGGGCTTTTTGATTCTCTCAATCCGAACAATATTGTTTACGGCAAAAAATCTCTTCTGCTTGTAGATGAGATTGAAACACTTTGTGATAAACCTTATGCCAATACAACAGCAAAACTTCTGGAAGTCTTTATTAATAGAGCGACAAAAGATAGGGAAGCTCCTGATGCTGGAGAAAAAGTTAAACTTGTAAGAAAAATTTTTAAAAAGACTTTAATCGCCGGCATGTACGCTGACTTGCTCCATGCTGATTCAAAAGAGGATTGCAGAAACTGGGAGATTGCTTTAAGAAAATGCCAGATAAAAACTCCTTTATTTGAAATTATCAATAAAATGGAGCAAATAGGCGCAATGCCTTTTGATATGGATGAAAAAATTACTATTGCGGGCAGATATATTGATACGCTTTTTTCTGTAAATCCTACAAATATATGATGCTAAAAATTTTTTTAAGCACTATTATGTTATTTGTGGGAGAGTGTATAAATGTTAAACCAAGTTCTAATCAAGCAGCCATCAATTATTTCCGGCTCAATAACAAAGAATTGGACCGAACAGGCTATCGAATGCTACAAGCTTAACGGAAATTGCAGCGAATGTTCAATCAGAAAAGCTCATTATTCTTTTGACTGCCAGATGCCAAAAGTTGTTGAAATACTTAAGTTAATGAATGGCGACCCTGATTTGGATTAAAATTTAGATCCGAGTTTTTCGAGTGAAATAACATCATCAAAATCTTTGCGTATTTTGGTTGTCATACTCTCTTCTGCTTCGTAGCCGAGAGTGATAATTGTAGAGAGTATCTGCCCATCTCCCAGACCCAATTTCTGTTTGACTTCGTGGTATGTATCTTGTTCAATACCTGTAATTTCATTTCCCATAGCACCTATTATGCAGGATTTAATTCCAAGTGATTCAGCCTCCAGCATCATATAAGAAATCGGATAGATTACCTGTTCCATTGTTCTTATGAGCAGGCCGTTTTCTCCCTGCAGCGCCGGATTTAACCCCGGATTTTTAATATGGGTGATTTTTGCTTCTTCCCACGCATTAACATCTGCGACACAGACGATAAGAGCATCGGCGTTTTTGACATGAGCCTGCCCGAGAGAAAGTTTAGATAGAAGCTCTTTATTTTCTTCAGACTTAATCAGGATAAATTTCCACGATTGAACGTTCATCCACGAAGGAGCAAGCCTGCCTGCTTCAAGAATTTTTCTTAAATCTTCATCAGAAATGTGTTTTTCTGAATATTTTCTAACACTCTTGCGTGATTTGATTAAGTCTAACATATTTGCTCTCCTGTATTTTTATTATATTATAGATTTTACCACGAACTTGGAATTTAAATAGCAATGGTTTCCACGGAAAAGATTTTACATTTACGTACAATAAAGAAAGAGTATATTACAGCTGAAAAACTAAATCGATTCAGAGCGAAAATACCGGATGGCGAAAGGCGCATTGGTTCACTTTCGTATGATTGGATTAAGCGTATTGAAAAAGATAAGATTTCGGATATTACCCGCAGTGCCTGTGATGTGTTTGAGAAATTTTCTATAGAAATTGAAGATATTTCAAACAGGTATACCGGAAAGGTAGATAAGTTAGAAAATTTAAAACAGGCTCAGTCAGCACTGCTTCAATCTTTACAAAAAATTCTGAAGCGTGATGATATTGATATTACTTATGTTGGGAGCGGCTCATTAAAACATTGTCAGAGGCTCGATGTAGGAAAATATTCATATGCAATTTCTACTTTTAAGAGCGAAAAATCTGCTAATCGTTTATTCAGTGATTATTTTTGCAGGGGGCACGGGAAAGGGAACGAACCACAGAGTTTATTTACCCTTTTTAAAAGGGGATCACATGGCCGATTTGTAAAACCCTTTCTTGCAAATCTTTCCGGAATGTATGATGCAGGCGGATACATTCTTTCAAAATTTATTGATGAGAACCACCCTAAAAAAACTGAACTGGGCACTTTTCTTGCAGAGCGGGCTTTCGTGTATAATACCGACCCTAATATAATCCGCGGGATAAGCATAGAATCCGGAGGATGTATTTATAATAAGAAATATATTAAAGATGCAAAACTAAGAGCTCTGTGGACAAAGTTTGCGGGGATTTTAGACGGTAATATAAGATTGCTCAAAGAAAATAAATCTGCTGTTAAAATCCAAGGTTTTATGTTACAGGGAAAAGAATTGAATGCTGTTTCTATGGAGGAACGCAGAGCTGCAGCAAAGCTTGCCAGAAGCTTGAATAAGATTAAAAAACTTAAGGCACAGCAGGGGTATGATGAAGTCAAAGAGCTATTGAAAAAAGATTTTGTAGACCTGTTCCCGTATGACGAACACAGTGTTGAATTTGGAAGAATGATTTCCTGGTATCCGGCACTTCTGGCAAAGGAGCTGGGTATAAATAATGTACCTGATTTTGAAGATATGACTGCAATTTCAGCAGACCATTTTGATAAAGTAAAAATAAGGTTTGCAGACTATTATCCAAAATCTCAAATTGTTGAATGGCTTAAAGAAAATTATGATTATGAGCGCGAAAGAAACCTGCTCAAAATATTTAGAGAACAGTATGATATTGAGGATGAAGTTAGAGAAATGGAACGCCAGTTCTCTAACCCTCTGCCAGAACAATAGTAAAATCACTTCCTACTGAGAAAGTTTCAGTAGGGTCATAAATGAACTGCATATTGTTAAGTTCGGGCATTTTCTTCTGAAGCCAGTTTAAGAAATCAATAGTTACATCATTTTTATTGGCAACGAACCTTGTATGTGAAAGGTGCGTTATCTTCAGCATATTAACTTCAAAACCAAGCTCGCTTAATTTTTCTTTCATAGCCTGAGCTTCTTCTTCCTTTCTCGGAGAATACATAATTCCAGCCTTGAATTTTGTACCGTCAAGCGTAGGTTTATCTCTATAAATCATCCTGTTTATAACTTCCTGCGTTTTTTTCGGATCTAAAATCCAATAGCTTATATATCCTCTCTGGTTTGGTGCACCAGGAAGAGTAGCAATTTCTATCTTATTTTCATCAACGCTTCTTGCAAAAGCAGCGTACTGTGAGAGTTCATAGAAACTCATATCAGTTTTAATATATGTATTGCAAACATTTAGCACTTCCGGAATTTTTGTAATGACCTGAGGTGAATGAAGTTTTTCAAATAAACTTCTCATAAACCATTGCTGGCGCTGTGTTCTTCCAATATCACCAAGACCGTCTTTTCTGTATCTTAGGTAACCTACAGCCTGCTTTCCGTTTAGAACGGTGTTGCCTTTGTCTAAATTAATATGAAGCTTGCCAGCATAATCATGATACTTCATTGGTTTTTCGACATAAATCGGAATACCGCCTAATGCATCAACTACTTTTTCAACTGCTTCGTCGTGTACGATTATATATTTATCAATCTTTATTCCAAAAGTTTCTTTAAGAGTCTTTTTAACAAGGTTTATGCCTCCCAGAGCGTGAGCAGAGTTAATCTTTTGAACGCCTTTGTTATCAGGAAGGTAAACTTTGCTGTCGCGCGGGATGGATATTGCATTTATAGAATGTGTTTTCGGGTCAATATTAACTATAATAATTGTATCTGAACGTGTTCCTTCCCAGATATCAGAACCTTCACCGTTAGAATCAACGCCGAGCAGCAAAATGTTCTGTCTTCTTGGAGAAAACGGGGTTTCAAAATTCTTTTTTTCTTTTTTATAAAACTTAAAAAATCCGCTTGCATTGTCAGCCTGTTCGGTACTTATTTTGTCAAGTATATAACTGTTTTCAACAACAGTTACACAGACTATAACCGCACATAAAACAGCAAGAACTACTGTGAAAAGAAGTTTGGTAAAATTAGAACTTTCTTCTTTTTCTGCACGAATGTTTTTTAAAAATGCTTTGTATTCTTCTTCTTGATTTTCGTTGTTATTTGCTATCTTCATTTTAAACGTTCTCTGAATTACCCCATTAAAAATTATATTTTAAGCACATGTTAAAATCAATTATTGAAACGTAAATATTTTTAAAGTAAAACGATTATATGAAAAAGAAGATTTTGTTTATAAATTTTGGCGGCCTCGGAGATGAGATTTTATTTTTGCCAACGATTATTTCTACCAAAAAAGAGTTTCCGGACTCTGAAATCACACTTGCGCTCGAACCGAGAAGCAAGGGAATTTTGAGCCTTACGGATATTATTGATGAAACTCTGTTTGCAGATATAAAAGGCAGAAATAAATATATTGAACTTTTCAATCTTCTGCGGAGGATTTGGACTAAAAAGTTTGATATAGTTGTTTCATCGGGTTCAAACAAATTTATTTCAATCTTTTTATTTATGACCTTTATAAAGGAACGCATCGGTTACAACTCCGGCAGACTAAGCGAAAAACTTTTGACTCATGCAGTCCGGTTAAATAAAAACCAGTATGCAGCAAAGATGTATCACGATTTGGTTAAGCCTTTGACAGATAATATAACAGAGCTTCCGGAGATTAATATTGAACCGCGGAAGACGGAGCCGGATACTGTTTTAATTCATCCTGGTGTAAGTCTTTTGAGTGTTAAAAAAGGTATGATAAAAACTATTCCTGCTGAGAAGTGGGCAGAGGTTGTGGAAAAACTTGCGGATGCCGGTAAAAAAGTTGTTGTAGCCGGAGGCCCTGATGATAAGCAGGTTATTGAAACTATTGAACGTATTGTACCCTGCGAAAAGTATTTGAATATGTACGGCAAAACCCGTAACCTGAAGGAACTTGCAGAAATGATTTCTTCTGCGGAAATATTTCTCTGTTCTGACTCTGCACCTTTGCATGTTGCAGCAGCTCTCGGGGTAAAAACTTATGTGATTTTTGGTTCGACTGATGATAAAAAATTAATTCCTGATAACGGGAAAGTTATTCCGATTAAGGCAAAATGTGATTGTCCGCTTCGACCGTGTTTATGGGAAAGAAGACAGACAACATGCGAAAGTTTGGAATGTTTAAATATCAGTGCGGAGGAAATCGTAAAAACTGTATTGATGTAACAGGCAAATTTTAATATATAAGATGGGAAATATTAAATTACTATTAAATACAATGCGTAAATTTACGCCTGAAGGTCAGGCGAAGATTTTCAGTGCTCTCAGGAAAACAAATCCGGATTATGAGGAAATAAACAAACTTTCTATGAGTCTTAGGGGGGATGTTGTTCAAAAGGGCGAGTCTTCAAAAGACATTATTGCAGAGAGCCTTAGTTACTTCATGCAAAACGGAGCCAGGGAATGTAATATTATGCCGCTTGCAAACGAGCTCAATCAGGTAACACAAATCATTCAAAGCGGCATGTCGATTACAAAATTTGCTCAGATTTTTAGCTCAAGAAAAACCGGATTGTACAATTTTGCAAAGAAAGATTTACAGGATAAAAATCTTGCAGAAGAAATAAAAAACTTTAATCCGACTGGAAATCTGGAAGCTGATGCTCAGACTTTCGCCTCATTTCTGAGCAGATTTAATCAGAAAATCGGAAATACAAAGTATAGTTTTGTTTATTTTGATAAAACGAAGAACAAAGACTTGAGATACGTACAAGCAGCTTATAATGAATTACAAACTTGTGCTGATAAATTCTTAAAATTTACAAAATTAATAATTCCAGAAACAGAAGCCCCGGAAGTCAGGAAGCTGGAAAGATTTTTGAAACAACAGTATAAGTTTGACTACATTCACCTTGAAAATGCAGAGTCAGCCGAAAAAGTCAAAAATGCCCTTGAAATTGCAAAACAGAAAAAACTGCCGATTCCGCATAATATTGTCGTAACTCCTTATTCTTTTCAAGGTCTGGTGAATGGGGTTAACCGTCTGGGCAGTGATTTGAAAACAACAGTTTATATTATGGCTGAACCTTCACGAAAGACCCACTATAAAATATTTAAAAGTCTTCCCCAAAAAACAAAAGAAGTAGATATATTTCTCGCTGAAAATTTGTGGTATGCATTAAAAATGTATTCAACAGACAAACCGGAACATACAATTATGCACGAATTTATGCATTCCAAAAACCCGCTGCTCTTATGCAACAAAAAAATACCTAAAGCATATAAAGAAGTCGTTGATAATCTTTCTAAATATGCGAAGGATTCATTTAATAAAATGAATGATGAAGTAAGAAACGAGCTGTTGACCAAAGAAGTTTTTGAAGGGCTGAACAAAAAAGAAAAAGAGCTGTTGAATATTTTAAGTTAAAATTTTGTGCTAAAATAATATAAATATTAAAGGGAAAATATTTATGAAAACAGAAGTTAAAGGTTTAGAGTTTGATCCGGGATTTGCACCGTATATTCTGGCGTTTAGAGGTACAGTCGAATATCTTTATATGGATATTAACAGGTTTAAAAATCTCTCTCAGAGAAAGATGAAATTCAGACAGTATTATAAAAAATTTCTGGAACTTTTTAATAATAATCTTGGTTTCTATGTCGGCTGTCTTATGTGGGCTGCTTATATTAAAACACAGCCGGAGCAGGATATTCTTAACAATAATTGTTTTGGCGGGGAATACAATGAAGAAGAAAATGTTTCAGATGTTGATTTTATGATTAAATTTCTTGAACTTCTGCCAAAAGATATGAAATACTTCCTTGGAATGGATTATGAAATTAATCCGAACGATGTAAAGATTTTAGAAATGTACAAAGAGTTTCTGACTATCAATAAGGGGTTTGTAAACTCAAAAAAGAATACTGATATTCTTCTCCCTGCGGGTATGAAAACTGACGGAGCGGAAAATTTTAAGGACAAGATTGATGAGGTTTTGAAAACTGAAGATTTGTCAAAACTTCTTGAATATAAGGATTTGATATGTCAAATATAATTAATGTTGCACGCGGATTTGAAAAAGCAGATTTAGTTATCAAAAATGCAAATATCGTAAATGTTCTCTCAGAAGAAATTCATAAGGCTGATATTGCAATTGTTGACGGAATTATAGCCGGTATCGGCGAAAACTATTCCGGAGAAAAAGAAATTGACATACAAGGTGCGTACGTCACTCCTTCTTTTATTGACGGTCACGTTCATCTTGAAAGCACAATGATGCTTCCGTCTGAGTTTGCAAAAGTTGCGCTTCCGGCAGGTACTACAACGGTTATCATTGACCCGCATGAAATTTCAAATGTACTGGGGCTTCACGGCATTAGCTTTATGCACGAGGCTGTTAAAAATCTGCCTCTGGATGTTTATACAATGCTTCCGTCCTGTGTGCCGGCAACTCCGTTTGAAACATCAGGTTTTGACTTGAACAGCTATGATTTGTCACTTTTGATTGATAAACCGTGGGTGCTCGGCCTCGCTGAGATGATGAATTTTCCGGGTGTTCTAAATCAGGACAACAATGTTATGGCAAAACTTGAACTTGCTAAATCAAGAGGTAAATGTATAGACGGACATGCGCCTTATTTGCACGGCAAGGATTTATGCGCATATATTGCAAGCGGAGTTAAGTCCGACCATGAATGCACAACGCCTGATGAGGCAGTCGAAAAACTTAGGCTGGGTATGTATGTTATGGTAAGGGAAGGTACAGCGGCTAAAGATTTGGACGCTTTGATGCCTGTCTTGAAAACCTGCAACACCAGAAAGTGTATTTTTGTAACTGATGACAGACATCCTGCTGATTTAAAAGAGCATATAAACGGAATGGTAAGACGTGCTGTAGAAGCCGGAGTTGACCCTGTTAAAGCCATTCAGATAGCAAGTTTAAACACAGCAGAATATTTCGGGCTGAAAAACCTTGGTGCAATTGCTCCGGGGTATAAAGCTGATTTGCTTATTCTGCCTGATTTGAAAACTTTTAAACCTGATTTGGTTATTAAAAACGGTGTTGTTGCAGCAGAAAATGGAAAATTAATAGCTGAACTTCCTGAAAATGAAGCACTTGCAGTGAGAAACTCGGTTAATGTAAGATGGATTACGCCGGAGGATTTCAGGATAGAAGCTAATGGCTCTAAAGTTACAGCTCTTGAAGTTATACCGCACCAGCTTATTACAAAATCCGTTGTTTCAGAAGTGAAGATTGAAGACGGAAATGCAGTAAGTAATATTGATAACGATACTTTGAAAATATGTGTAATTGAAAGACACAGAGCTACAGGCAATATTGGAAAAGGGTTTGTAAAAGGGTTTAATCTGAAATGCGGCGCAATTGCCTCTACGGTTGCGCACGATTCTCATAATATGATTGTTATTGGTACAAACGATGCTGATATGTATGCTGCAGCGGTTGCATTGATTAAGTGCAAGGGCGGTAAAGTAGTTGTAAAAGACGGAGAGGTTATCTCTGAATTGCCGCTTCCGATAGCCGGCTTGATGTCAGACAGGAATTTTGATTACGTTGTTAATAAGTGTGAAGAACTCAATAAGACTGCGCATTCAATAGGCTGCAGGATTGAAGATCCGTTTATGACCATGGGATTTTTGTCATTGCCTGTAATTCCTGAATTGAAAGTAACTGATAAAGGTGTGTTTGACACAAATAAGTTTGATTTTATTGATATTTTTGAAAAAGCCCTTGTAATGAAATAGTTTATTCTTTATCAAGATTTTTAAGAGCGTATTCGCAGCATTGCTGAACCAGTTTGTTCAAAGATACACCTTGATTTTGCGCAACAGTTTGAAGTTCCTGCACGAGCTCTTTCGGCAGCCTGAAGGTTTTATTAATCATTTCTGGTATCTGAATTTTAAACACTTTGCACCTTGTTTAGCATTGTAGGTTTAAAGCGAGTTAAATTATATACCCTGTTTCTGCACACAAAAAATAAAGTGCAAATATAGAATATAGTGTAATCTAAGGTGCAATGATAAAATATCTATATCAAATATTATTGATGTCGGAAAAAACGTAATTCTGGCAAAGGCAGGAATTTTTTACACTTTAAAAACCTGCCTCTTTTTTTAAATTACATTGCATTGACCCTCTATTTCCTTTCATTTATAATAATTCCATTATGAAATATAGAGAAAATGTACGTAACTTTTGCATTATTGCACATATAGACCACGGAAAATCAACTTTAGCCGATAGATTGCTGGAAGCAACAGGCACAATTGCCCAACGCGATATGCAAGCACAGCTTCTTGATACAATGGATATCGAACGCGAACGCGGGATTACGATTAAGCTGAATGCCGCAAGAATGAATTACAAAGCTAAAGATGGCAAAGATTATATCTTTAACCTTATTGATACACCGGGTCACGTTGATTTCTCATACGAAGTTTCACGTTCGCTCGCTGCGTGCGAAGGCGCACTTTTGATTGTAGATGCAACGCAGGGTGTTGAAGCTCAAACGCTTGCTAATGTTTATATGGCAATCGAGCAGAATTTGGAGATTATTCCTGTAATTAACAAAATTGACCTTCCTTCTGCTGATGTGGACAGAGTTAAGGAAGAAATTGAAGAAATACTCGGCATTGATACCTCAATGGCAATCCCTGTGAGTGCAAAAACAGGGCTTAACATAGGTGAAGTTCTTGAGGCAGTCGTAAAATTTGTGCCGCCTCCGGTTGATACAAGCGAAAAACCTTTACGTGCACTCGTTTTTGACAGCGCATACGACCCGTATCTTGGAACATTATGTTTCTTTAAGATTATGGACGGAAAAATGAAGCTCGGGGATAAAGTAAAGTTTATGGCTTCCGGAAAAGAGTATGAAATTGTTGAACTTGGATATCTTACTCCGCACAGGGTTCAGGTTGAAGAACTTGTATGCGGCGACGTAGGATATTTTGCAGGTTCAATCAAAGAGATTACACGATTTGTAGGTGATACAGTAACGCTTGTTGATGCTCCAGCAGATGAACCTTTACCGGGTTACAAAGAAGCTCTTCCTATGGTGTTCTCAGGACTTTATCCGGTTGACAATGAGGACTATCATGAACTCAAGGAAGCTCTGGAAAAACTTAAGCTGAGTGACAGCTCAATTACTTTTGAGCCGGAAACATCCAGCGCTCTCGGGTTTGGGTTTAGATGCGGTTTTCTGGGTATGCTCCATATGGAAATCGCACAGGAAAGACTGGAAAGAGAATACGACCTTTCTATCGTAACTACTGCGCCGTCTGTAGTTTATAAGGTGCATAAGACTAACGGCGAGGTTGTGGAAATTGATAACCCTGCTAACCTTCCTGCTGCGCAATATCGCGATTATATAGAAGAACCGTATGTGAAAGTTTCTATTATTACTCCAAACGATTATGTAGGTACGCTGATGGATTTGTGCCAGACAAAACGCGGTATTTTTATTAACATGAACTATCTTGATAAAGTCCGTGTCGATTTGATTTATCATTTACCGCTGAGTGAAGTTATTACAGATTTCTACGACCAGCTTAAATCTCGCTCAAAAGGCTATGCAAGTTTGGATTACGAATTTGAAGATTACAAACGCTCAAAACTTATCAAACTTGATGTAATGCTTGCAGGAGAAGTGGTTGATGCACTTTCTGTAATCTGCCATGAGGATAACGCGTATTATATCGGGCAGAAGCTTACAGAGAAATTAAAAACCATTATTCCGCGCCAGATGTTCGAAGTTCCTATTCAGGCTGCAATCGGCGGCAGAGTAATCGCAAGAACAAATATCAAAGCTCTTAGAAAAAGTGTACTTGATAAATGTTACGGCGGTGATATCTCGCGTAAGCGCAAGCTTCTGGAAAAACAGAAAAAAGGTAAAAAGCGTATGAAAGCTATCGGACGCGTAGAAGTTCCGCAGGAAGCTTTCATGGCTGTGCTGAGCCTCGAAGAAGAATAAAAAATTATTTCTTGATAATATAATTCGGAGTACTGTCCTTTGTAAAGTTCAGCAGATTTGTGTGGGAATCGTGTACTTTTGCGTTGAATTTATATTTTAATGCTTTTTTCAGCGGATTTGTATGCCCCTGTGCGCTGACAAATTTAGACAGCAATGGTGAAATACTGCTAATCATTTTATGTATATCCTTTCGGGTAGTGTATAAATCCTCCCCTCTAAAGAGGTGTTCTTTTATTTTAATCAAAAAAAATAAAATGTAAAGATTTTTTAAAAAATCTAAGCTTACTGGTCGAAAGAGTATGTATTTAGTATACCCGTTGCGTGACGTCTTGGTTTATGTTATCCTTTAGGAAAATGAATAGTATAAACATTATAATAAGGAGCGCGTATGATTTCAGTAAACGATTTAAAGAATGGCTTGACACTTGAGCTTGATAACGGCTTGTGGAGCGTTGTTGAATTTTTACACGTAAAACCTGGTAAAGGTGCAGCTTTCGTTAGAACTAAGCTTAAAAACGTAGAAAGCGGAAACGTTATAGAAAAAACTTTTAGAGCCGGTGAAAAAGTTGCTAAAGCCATGCTTGACCGTAGAGAAATGCAATACTTATATAAAGAAGGTAAAGATTACGTTATGATGGATAACGAAACCTATGAACAGATTCAATTGACAGAAGATCAGGTTGGCGATGGTATAAAATACCTTAAGGAAAACATGATTGTTCAGGTTCTTAAACATGATACAAGAATTATTGGTGTTGATATTCCGGCACACGTTGAGTTGGAAGTTGTTGATACTCCGCCGGCTGAAAAGGGCAATACTGCTCAGGGCGGTACAAAACCTGCTACACTTGAAACAGGTGCTGTAGTTCAGGTTCCGTTCTTTGTTTCTAACGGTGATGTAATCAGAGTCGACACCAGAAGCAACGAATATTTGGATAGATGCTAGAGCGTCTTTAGTCGAGAAACTAAAAAGGAAAAGATTATGAAGTTTGAATCAGATTATATAGAAAAATTAGCAAAAATAATTGCAGATAACGGCTTGACAGAAATTTCGCTGGAAGACGGCGAACAGGCAATTACAATCAGAAAAGATTTACCGGAAGTTAATATGTTAGCATCTGCACCGGCAGCAATGCCTGCTGCTGTTCCAGCTGCTGTACCGGCTTCTTCTCCTGCTGCTGAAGCAAAACCTGCGGAAGCAAAAGGAAAAGCTATAACTTCGCCTATGGTAGGTACTTTCTATGCAGCATCTTCTCCGGAAGCTGCACCGTTTGTCGAGGTTGGGTCTACTGTTAATGTCGGTGACGTTGTTTGTATTATTGAAGCAATGAAATTGATGAATGAAATTAAGTCAGAACAGGCTGGAAAAGTTGTTCAAATCTGTGTTAAAAACGGTGACCCTATTGAATTCGGTCAAGTTTTAATGTATGTGGAATAGAGTTTAACGATTGAGAAGTTTAGGAGTTGAGAACAGATTATGTCTCAACTTTTAAACTATAGGGAATTAAATATGTTTAAAAGAGTATTAATAGCAAATAGAGGTGAAATAGCAGTAAGAGTTATAAGAGCGTGCAGGGAGCTTGGTATCCCTACTGTTGCAGTGTATTCACAGGCTGATGCAAAATCTCTTCATGTAAGACTTGCAACAGACGCATATTGTATAGGTCCTGCTCCGAGTGCGCAGAGCTATTTAAGCATTCCTGCAATCATTTCTACAGCGTTAATGACAGGATGTGATGCAATTCATCCGGGGTACGGTTTTATGTCTGAAAGAGCAGATTTTGTTGATATTTGTACCGAGCACGGTATAAAATTCATCGGGCCTTCTGCTGACTCTATGAGAAAAATGGGTGACAAGGCAACTGCAAGAAAGACAATGATTGAAAATGATGTTCCTGTAACTCCGGGTACAGGTCTTTTGGAATCATTAGAGCAGGCAAGGGAATTTGCTCATAAGGCAGGTTATCCGATTATCCTGAAAGCTACTGCCGGCGGCGGCGGAAAGGGTATGAGAATTGTTCGAAGCGATGATGAGTTAGAATCAAATATGAACCTTTGCCAGATGGAAGCAGAAAAATTCTTTGGCAATCCGGGGATTTATGCAGAAAAATTCTTAGAAAATCCTAGACATATTGAGGTTCAAATACTTGGTGATTCATTTGGCAACGTAATTCACCTTGGCGAAAGAGATTGTTCAATTCAAAGACGTCATCAGAAACTTTTGGAAGAAGCTCCTTCTCCGGCTATTGACGAAAAGACAAGAAAAGAAATGGGTGCTGCTGCTGTTCGTGCTGCTAAGGCTATCGGATATGAAGGTGCAGGAACCTGCGAATTTCTTCTTGACCACGACGGCAAATGGTATTTTATGGAGATGAATACAAGGGTTCAGGTTGAACATTGTGTTACTGAAATGATTTCTCAGATTGATATTGTAAGAGAACAGATACTCGTAGCTTCCGGTAAGAAGCTTGGTTACACTCAGGACGATGTACTGTTGAGGGGACATGCAATTGAGTGCCGTATTAATGCTGAGGATCCTGATCATGACTTTATGCCGTGCCCTGGAAAAATTGACGGATATTTTGCTCCGGGAGGATTTGGCATAAGAGTTGATTCTCATGTGTATCCGGGATATTCAATTCCGCCTTATTATGATTCAATGATTGGAAAATTAATCTGCTGGGGTGAAAATAGAAACGAAGCCAGACGCAGAATGTATCAGGCATTGAAAGAGTATGTTGTGACTGGTATTAAAACTACAATACCTTTCCATCAGCAGATTGTAGAAGACGAAGTCTTTATGAGCGGAAACTTTAATACCGGATTTATTGAAGATTTCTACAAACGTCAGGGCAAAGAATTTAAATCTGAATAAAAAATTAACGGGTGAGATATTTATCTCACCCGTTAATTACAAGTTTCTGTTTGACTAATAATATTAAAACCGTCTTTATCGTACTTGTATTCTACTGTCATTTTTTTGCCATTAATGTCAGTTCGAACTTTTTTGGTTATTGAACCGCTTTTGTTATTGAATTTTTCTACATTGTTAGTTTTGATGTTTTCAACGGGTCTGGTTTGCGGCTGGTGTGTTTTTTGTGAAACCGGCATTTGTTCATTCGTTGGTACCGGAGTTTGTTCTCCTGATTGAGGCTTTGTAGCGGTTTTAGCTTTTATACTCATCTTGGCGGCGCATTGTCTGATACCCAGCAATGCCAAAATAGATACGCCGGTTTCAACCCCGCCATCCATTGCTTTTTCCATCGCTTGAACCGCTTCTTCGTGTGTTTTTGCATTGTAATATTCTTTTTTCCTTCAAGAACTTTACTTATGCCTTTGTAAGCAGTATATGTACCAAGAGCAGCTCCGGCGGTTAAGGCTATAGCAGGGCCTACTCCAGGAATTGCGGCAACAGCAGCAAATCCTGCAATTGTACTTGCAGGAGTTAAAGTTCTTGTTAAGCTAAAACCATTTTCATCGCAAAACATCCCTTTTACGAAGTTTTTTGCACTTTTTAAACCTATTTTGCCAATTTCTTCCCAGGATAATTCTGCCCTGCCATACAACCTGAATAATCCCATAACTTGTTTTTTGATGTGTCAACTTCTTTTGCAACTTTCTGCAGATACTCATTTTTAATAGAGTTCAAGACAACAGGGAAAAGTTGGAACAGATTTATAAAATCATGAGAGATTTAATCGATTAATTGCATGAAATTTCTGGGGGAGTTATAATTAATTTATATTCTATGCGGATGT
Organism: Candidatus Gastranaerophilales bacterium; assembly: GCA_900552525.1. GTDB lineage: Bacteria > Cyanobacteriota > Vampirovibrionia > Gastranaerophilales > Gastranaerophilaceae > CAG-196. The sequence continues at coordinate 66,397 of UNSK01000001.1, forward strand.
AATTCAGTGGTAGAATGCAACCTTCCCAAGGTTGACGTCGCGGGTTCGAGTCCCGTCGTCCGCTAATAAAAAAGAGTCACGAAAGCGGCTCTTTTTTATTTGAATTAGCAAAATATATTATATTTTTACGTTTAGTTTGAGAAAACAACCAGTTTGAGAATTTCGGGCAACGTTATTTTTTCATTTCTAAGTTGGAAATTTCATTTTTGAAGTCGGTGTAAAATAACATATAAAATGAATACAAACAGACAGGTCGGAATTTTAGGCAAGATAAGTCGGAAACAAAGATTATATATGTTTGAATTTTTTCGAAACCTGAATATGTGGAACTTATATGGCTCAAATTCAATATAATCGTTAATTATAAAAATCGGTAAAATCTAATACTGCAAACAATTACATCGCAAATTTCAAAAATAACATCAAATTTGAGAATTTCTCATAGAAAATATTAATTTTACAAATCTGCGGAACCAATTTCTTGAAACTTGCGGAACCCAAACTACAATCAAATCACTACAATATTTGTATTTCTCATATTTTTTATTCTTACACCGTTGAGAATTTTTCTCAAAATATATGAGAGTCAATACCCACTCAATTTGTTCCGCCATTAGTTTTTCATTTTTTCGCTTAACTTGGATGTAAATCATCTGGAATATCCTCCATGTTTTTACAATTATTACAAACTCGTCCATCTCCTATTGTATGCCAATAATTGGACAGATAAAGGCTGAATGATAAAGTATCCACTAGAGGGGAAGTATGTTGAAAAAAAATTTATTTTAAGGTTTAATAGTAAAAAAGGATTTAACAATGCGTATAAATTTTAATACCAATCAATTACAACAAAATCATACAAATTTTAAATCGAAACTTCCAAGTGTGAATGCAACTTATAATATTGATAAAGTTTATGCAAAATTCATTCCTGATTACTGGCAAGAATTTGCAAGAGATAGTCTTTCTATTACCCATTATTGCAGAGATAAAGCTATAGCAGAATCTCCATTAAAAGAAACATTAGAAAAGCTTTATAACAATTTTGATAATAATATTTTGTCTCTAAGCTGCATAAAAAAACAGATAAACTCAAAAAAATACACTGATGAATTTGTTTTCCGATTATATAAAAATACGGATGAATTTTTAAAAGACTCTAAAAGTATTGATGATTTTAATACGTCAAAAAACTACTTGAATAGAGAAATAAGAGTAAAAGAAGTACTTTCAGGTAATTATTCCATAGAAATTAATGGTTCAGCAAAAATATATGAAAAAAAATATGATGATAAGGATGTATTACATAAAAATGTTGTTGATGTCTTAACAAAAGTATTGAATGATATTGTAAAACCTCAAACTGATGCACATAGAGCTATATATAACACATATAACAGTCGGGATGAAGAGATTTTTTTAAAAGCTTTTAGAGAACAATAAATGTTTTTATAACTAATATTCCTATGTGAACAAATTATAATTTTTTTTAGATTTCGAATAATCAAAACTACTTGTTAAAATTTCTCAAACTAAGTGTTCATTTGCATATATTTTTAGGAGTTTTAAATCTGTATGAATATTAATGCTGGCAACAGACAACAACTTGTTTTTAATGGTTATGATGTAATGCCTCTGAAAGGGATTTATATGCAAGGGCTTGTAAGCCCTGCCGAGCTTCAGATTTTTAAAGAAATGAAATCAATATCTGCAAAAGAGGGATTTGATTTATTTGTTAACCATAATAATCATTCAATAACAACAAAACAGAATACTAAAATACAGAAAGACAATAAACTTTCGATATGGGCGCAAGATAATAAGGCTTTTATAAAAAATAAAATCGGCAAGGTTTTGCTATGGAATTCAAAAGAACCTGTTTTTAACAATATCGCACCTTTCAATGATTATAAAATTGATGCCGGACGATATATACCAAGAGGCGGCAATTATTATCTGGGTTATAAACCAGGAGGGGAAAAGTGGCTCTTAATAAATAGTATGTCGATTACCGATGAAAAGTCTTTTGAAACATTTGGCGATACTCCTACAAAGAAGCATTTGTGCGAGCTCTTTGATGTAAAACCTGAGAATATTTATGTAATAAACGAATTTACAAGCGACCTTGATGAATACGTTAGACCTATAAGGTTTCCGTATATTCTGGTAAATGATTATTCGGCTTCTTTAAAAAATATTGAAAAGATGCGGGATAAATTTATTGACTCTGCTGAAACGTATGAAAAATTGAAATCTTATATTACAAGTCAAATGAAAAATGAAAATGAAAATCCTTTTTGTGAATCATGCGATGAAAGATGCCAAAAGTTAAAGCAATTCGGGTTTAAACCAATTAAGATAGCTGGAAAATATGCAGATGATATTAATTTTATGAATGCATTAGCTTTTGAGAATTCAAACGGCAAACTGTTATATATAACTAATTCAACGAAACATTCAACTCCTGACCTCGAGTATCTGGAAACACTCTTTGAAAAAGATTTGAGGGGGCACATTGAAAATATTGCGGATATTTACTTTGTATCCGGCGGGAAAAGAGAAGAAGCGCAGGAATTTTTCTCAAGAGGATTTGCAAAGGGGAATGTAATAATGGATGTTCTGGCGAACCGTCTTGGCGGTATACATTGTATGTGCTCAGAAATCCCTAATTTTGATATATTTACCACGAGTTCCTCTAAATAGTTGATGTGTTTTTTCCCTGAATAAGCTACGATAAGTTAGGACTATAATAAGCGTTTTTCTTAGGGAAATGTAAGTATGATAAATTCAGTATTTTTTGATGAATTATATAAACAGTTTGCATGGTTCGATTCCGTGTTTACTCCGGTTGTCAAAAACTGCAGCAGTGAATTTTTCTATGACGGATTTGAATACAAGCTCGCTTCAATAAGTACGAATATGAATGTTCTTTCTCAGAACGAAACCTTTTTTGTTACGAAAGTTAAGATAAACGCTAAAAACGATGTTTATATAAGAATTTCACAGGATGCTATAAATGTAATTCTGGATAAAGTTCTTGGTAAAAACAACAGAAGGTTTGATCTCTCAGAGGTCTCAGAGCTGGAAGCTAGAATTATTACATCATTCAATGACTTTTTGTACGAAACGCTGGCACCTAATTTTACGATTGAACCGCACAGAAGGTATAACGAAATACTTCATCTTACGTATTTTGTTAAGAGCGAAATTTCTGATACGGCGGCAAAGTTTATAATATCTGTGCCTAAAGAAATCCTTAATCCTCAGACTCTGGAAGCTAAAGAGCCGAGATTTGAGGATAAAGATTTTGCAAACAGCCTTGTTGATGTAAATCTTGTTCTGGGAACTACAACCTTTCCTGTTGCAGATATTAAAAAACTTGATGTTGGAGATATTGTTGTTTTTGAGAACAGCAACTCTTCAGAAATGACTCTGGTATGCAGTAATATTGTACAAAAATTTCGGGTCAAACCTAATATTAAAATTATAGAACCGTATGATACCGGCGGAGGAGATGGTATGGAAGATAATACAAATACTAATTTGTGGGATAGTATTCAAGTCGATATGTCGGCTGAATTTGATAAAGTGAAAGTCACTCTCGGAGAACTTAAGAGTATTGAGGAAGGGTTAATAGTTGATTTGTGCTCTGTTTATGACAATAAAGTTTCTCTAAAGGTTGGCGGAAAAGTTGTAGCAGCTGGAGAGCTTGTTATCATAAACGACAGATTTGGCGTAAGAATAGAGAAGGTTAACGACTCATCTTCTTCGGAGCCTGCTGATGAACATACGGAAGCTGCACCGGATGATGAAGCTCCGGCAGAAGATTTCGACTACAGCGATTTTGAAGTTGAAGAGAACCAGTAAAGTTTGACTTCACAAAAAACGGAGTTAAAAAATAAATAGAGGATTGTGTCATGGGATATTTAGCAAATTTTATGGTATATACACTTGCGATGATAGGTGTAATTGCGATTGCGCTTATTGTTTTTAAGAATGCAAATTCCTTCGGCGGTGCAGGGAAATCTAAGCACCTTAAGGTTATTGATACTCTTTCAATTGCGCCGAGAAAGACGTTATACGTTGTTTCAACCGGCAGAGAAAAGTTTCTTATTGCTGGTGATGTCGGAAATACGACATTGATTTCAAAATTAGAAACTTCAGCGAAAGAAATTGAACCGGCTGTTTGTGAAACAAATGATTTCAAAGAAACTATGGCGAGTTTGTCCAAAGCAAAGTCAAGCTATATGGATAAATCAAATATTGGAATAAAATCAAGTCTGTTATCTCAAAGCAGGCAGGAACACTCTGTACTGAAAAATTTGGCAGAGAGAATGAGGTAAACTTACCCCTGAAGGAGAAATTATGAATTCAGTAATACAAGATATGAATCCGGTTTTACAAATGCTTACGGTAATGTCGCTGTTCTCGCTTCTGCCGTTCGTTTTTTGCTGTATGACCTGCTTTTTAAGATTTACGATTGTATTTTCGCTTCTTAAAACAGCAATGGGCGTTCAGGTTCCGCCGGCAATTGTTACAATCGGTTTATGTATGATTTTGACTTTTTATACAATGGGAGGGGTGTTCCAGCAAATGTATGAGCGCGGTTCAATTCCTTATCAGAAAAATCAAAATCTTATTGCTGCTATTGATGAGGGCTCTAAACCGCTTAAAGAATTTATGATGAAACAGACGAGAGAAACGGATTTGGCCTTTTTTGTCGAGCTTAAGCACAAGACTCCGCCGAAGTCACCAGAGGAGATTACAATCTGGGAAGTTGCACCGGCGTATATTTTGAGCGAACTCAAAACAGCATTTGAAATCGGGTTTATTGTATTTGTTCCGTTCATTGTGCTTGACCTTGTTGTTGCAAACATACTTCTTGCATTAGGTATGTTTATGCTGTCGCCAACAATTATTTCTCTTCCGTTTAAGCTGTTAATATTTATTGCGGTTGACGGCTGGGCCCTGATAGTTCAAGGGCTGGTGCAGAGTTATAATTAGTAGTCTGTTCCAAAGGAACACTTGGAAGAGTAAGACAGTCTGGTAATAGAAAAGTTGTGTTCCGCCAAAAGGATTGAACAAAATGGAAATGTTAACTGAATATTTAGCAAAAGGTTTTATGGTAATGCTGTCAATATCTATGCCCTGTGTATTAACTGCGGCGGCAATCGGTCTGGTTGTCGGTATTATTCAGGCAGTTACACAGGTTCAGGAACAGACGATTGCCGCCGCTCCTAAGATTTTTGCGGTTTTCCTTGTTATTGTTATAGGCGGTATGGGGTTTATAAAACTGCTTACAAACCTCTTTTCTGATGGAATGGCGCTTGCGTTTAACGGAATTTCTAAAAATGACAGCTTTGTACTTCCTGCAGATTATTACAAGTACACAACTCCTTTTGAGGGAGAAATGAAAGATAAATTCAAAAATCAGTCCGATTTTAACGATATAATGAAAAACCCGGGTAAAGTTCCTTATATTGATAAAAATCAGAAGATTAAATACGGCACTGCACCAAGAGCTCCGATGCCGAAAGCTAATTTTGTAGAAACAAATAAAATCTTAGGCAGATAATGAAAAAAATTGTGTTCTTATTATGTTTACTAATTCTTCCGGCACAGGCGTTTGAGGACTGTGTAATTTCTACTGACGGAAAGTTAACCGATATAAGTATAGAACAGAACGATATAATTGATGTTTATCCGATTTTTACAATAATGAATGAAAAGAATACTCTTTTTGTCCATCCCTTAAAAGCTGGTAAGACGAGGTTTTGCGTCTTAAAAAACGGGAAACAGAAAGTTATGTTTAATGTGGAAGTTACGGACGAAACAACTACAATCGGTGAGGTTGATGGTTTTGAAATCCTCGGGCTTGATATCCCGCCGGAAGTTGAGGAAGCGGAGCTTATGAGGGATTTACCGACTCCGCCGGTATTGAGGGAATAATTATGGATCAGTTAATACAACAGATGGCAATATTATTTCCTGAATTTGACCGCTGGTTTTCGGCCGGATTTATTGTGTTTGCGCGGCTTCTTGGTTTTATCAGGTTTGCGCCTATATTTAACAGAAAAGAAATTGCCGGTCTTGTAAAACTTGCGTTTGTATTCATTTTAACTATAATGCTGACTCCGCTTTTAAAACCGGGAGTTCCTCCGGCAGGAATTTCACCTCTGCTTCTCTTGCTTTTGAATTTTGCTGTAGGGGCAATCATCGGGTATATTGCACAGCTGCTTATTCTGGCAATCGAGGCGGGGGGTGATATGATTAATACACAGATGGGGCTCTCCTCTGCAATGGTTATGGATCCTACTACAAACAGCCAGACTTCTATTTTAAGCCGTATTATTACACTTCTCGGACTTATAATATTTATAGAACTGGGCGGGTTTTACTGGCTGATAAATGCGCTTATAAGAAGCTTTGAGATTTTTCCTATTTATGCTGTGAGCATTCCTCTTGAGAAGATTATCAATATGGATTATCTGGTTACAACGACTTCGAATGTCTTGTACATGGGGCTTCAAATTGCTTCTCCTGTTCTTCTTGCAACACTCGGACAGGATATCATACTGGGTGTAATTTCAAAGACTGCACCGCAGGTTAACGTGTTCCAGCTAAGTTTCCTGTTTAAACCTGTTTTCGGCGCTGCGATAATGATTTGGATTTTACCTATGCTTATTAATGTAATATCAGATTTCTTTATTTCTTTTTCGAAAATTTATTAAAGCTCAAAATACTCTGCTTTGTCCAGCATACGCTCATCACGGTAATAACTGTTGTAAAGTTTTGCTCTTTTTATAATGTTATACCACTGGTTGTAATTTTCCATAAAATCGTCTTTGTCTTTATTCATGTAATGAATCGTAACAATCCCTTCGTAACCTCTTGTTACTCTAAAAAATTCACATTGGGCCTGTATTTTGCCGTAATTTTTTGTACATCTTCCGACAATTGCGTCATTATCGGTTAATCTTAAAGTCTTGTACCCTGCCGTAGGATTTGCTTTAAGCAGTTTAGCTGTACTATTTGTGAGAAAAACGCTTATAGGATATGTTGATTGATTATAAGAGTGCACGACAACTGATTTTGTCCAGTTGTTACTTCCCTGTCCCGCTGGAACATATTGCAAAATAGCTTCAAGCCCTACTTTTTTGTAATAAGCTTTGACCCAGTTTTCTCTATCAGGAAACTTGATTATTATTGTTTCATAGGCGAACACCATAAGCGTAGAAAGTAAAAATAGAGAGCTAAATAAAAGGACTTTTTTCATCCGCTAAAACTCCTTCAACTCCGCAAATACTTTTTAAAAGCTCCGGCGCAAAAATTTCACTTTCAAAGTGGCCGATATCAAAGACAACTGTTTTTGCTTCAAGTGCTGTATGAAATTTAACATCTCCTGTAACAAAAGCATCTGTACTTCCTATGAATTCAGACCCTGAACCGGCGCAAAAACCGATGGTCTTAATAGTTTTTGCGGCACAGTTGTTCACATATCTCAAACGGGGCGATATTGTTAAAAGCCTGTTGCGCAACTCTTCAACAGTGATTGGTTCTTCAAGTTCTACCATTCTCATAAAACCGTCTGTGAAAGTTTTTTTGAAACCGAGTTTTTCAATCAGCGTATCAGTCGTGCCACCTTCTGCTATATCCAGATTGGTGTGTGCTGAATAGATGTTAATTTGTTTGTACCACAAAGGTACGTAAAACAGCGGGTGGTGCGAAATTATCATATCACAGCCGGAATTTAGCGCCTGATTTACAACATCATCAGTAACTGTAAGCGCGAAGAGGATTTTTTTTATATCCGGGTCTGAAAGTTCTACCCCCCAGCCGCTGCAATCCCAGCTTTCCTGTGTTTCAAGCGGTGCAAACTCTTCTATTTTACGGACAATATCATATTTATTCAAAAATTTCCTCCAAAATGCGTTGAGCAATGTTTTCTTTGGTATCTTTTTCAATATGTTTTATATTAAGCGATTTGTCAATTATGTAAACTTCGTTTTCATCAGTATTAAATCCGATGTCTTTTCTTGAAATATCGTTTGCGATAAGAAAATCACAACCTTTTTTCTGGATTTTTACTTTAGCATTCTCAAGCAGGTTTTCACTCTCTGCACAAAAACCGCAGATAATTTTGTTTGGCGTCTTGCATATAGATTTTAATATATCCGGATTTTCAACCAGTTTAAGCTCCAGCACTCCACCCTGTTTTTTTATCTTATTCTCTGCACAATTTTCTACTCTGTAATCTGAAACAGCTGCTGCCATAATTACACAATCCTGACCGGATAAATTTTCTTTTACAGCTTTTTCCATTTCAAGAGCGGTTTCAGTGACAATATTCTTGTAAGGCTTATCAGATTTAAAGGTTGAAACAAGTGTTACATCAGCGCCCATTCTATATGCATTATCAGCAAGTGCAAGTCCCATTTTGCCTGATGATGCATTGGTAATATACCTAACAGGGTCAATTTTTTCACGTGTTCCGCCTGCTGTAATGAGTATTTTTTTACCCTTTAATTTTTTGTTCTCACTGAAAATTTCTACTGTTCTGTCAAAAATTTCTTCCGGCTCTTTCATCCTGCCTACGCCGTTTGTACCGCAGGCCAGAAACCCTGTTTCAGGTTCAACAATATGATAGCCATGCTTTTTTAACTTAGACATATTTTCCTGAACAAATGGATTATTCCACATATTTTCATTCATTGCAGGCGCAATAAGAATTGGTTTTGAGAAAGCACACGCAGTAGAAAGCAGCAAGTTATCGCAAATTCCGTTTGCAATTTTGCCTATAGTATTTGCGCTCGCAGGTGCAATTACGAATATGTCTGCCTCAGTGAGCGCAATATGCTCAGGTTTATATTCGTCAATTTCGAAATTATCAACATATACTTCGTTATTTGAGAGTGTTTGAAGTGTAAGCTTTGTAACAAAATTAAGCGCATTTGGCGTAAGAACGACCCTGACATTTGCCCCCGCTTTTCTATAAAGCCTTATAAGCGTACAAATCTTATACGCTGCAATTCCGCCTGTAATCCCTATCAATATGTTTTTATTCTCTAACATACAGATATTATAACATGGTATAATTAATCTATGTTATCCAGAGACGAAAAATATATGCGTATGTGTTTTGCACTTGCAAAAAAAGGATTTGGCAGGGTTGCTCCTAATCCCATGGTCGGATGTGTTGTCCTTGACAAGGACGGAAATCTAATATCAAAAGGATACCACAAAAAATACGGTGAAAACCACGCAGAACGCGACGCTTTGCTTAAATTAAAAAATAATGAGGCAGAAGGCGGAACACTGTACGTAAATCTGGAGCCATGCTCCCATTTTGGCAAGACTCCGCCTTGTGTTGATTTAATAATTGAGCACAAACTCAAAAGAGTTGTAATCGGAATGAAGGATGTTAATCCAAAAGTCAACGGGATTACAAAGCTTAAAAACGCAGGTATTGAGGTTGATTATGTTCTGGAAGAGGAAGCGGAATTTTTAAACAGAATGTTTATCAAAACAATGACAAAAAAAATGCCGTATGTTGTTTTGAAAACAGCTTCAACAATGGATGGGAAGATTGCTTCAAAAACGGGTTCCTCAAAGTGGATAACCTCTGATGCTGCACGAAAAGAAGTTTACAGTATGCGCAAAAAATTTGACTGTATTATGACAAGTTCAAACACAGTCATTGCTGATAATCCATCAATGGAGCATAAGTTTAAGTGTGTTCTGGATAATGATTTGCGTACTTCAAAAGATGCAAAGATTTATCAGCAGGGTGAAATTTATATTGCCTCAAAGGAAAATACTCCGCTAAAGAATAATCAGCTTGATATTGAAGCTGTTTTGAAAAATCTTTATTCAAAAGGGATTTATTCTGTCTTTGTCGAATGCGGAGGTACGCTTGCAGGCTCTATGTTAAAAGATAATCTCATAGATGAAGTTTACCAGTTTATAGCCCCCAAAATATTGAATGACAACAACGGTTTAAGCTGTTTCAACGGTGCTGATATCGAAGAAATTTCGCAGGCAAAAAATCTCAAAATATATGAGTTAAAACAAATTGAAAAAGACATTCTAATAAAGGCTATTGTACTTTAAAGTCATGTGCGTATTCAGGGCGCTGATTTGCAAATCCTGCCTGCTGGTCGTCAGATTCAATTCTTCTTCTTTCAAGCTGTAATTGTCCATTTTTAACGATTTCCTGAAGCTGGCCTAAATTTTGTTCAAGGTTTGTCAAAACCTGTTCAGCATAAATATTTGCGCCGTCTTTAATCCTGACAGCTTCATCGCTTGCCTGAATTCTGAGATTTTCGGCTTCATCCATAGCCTTGCGTTTAATCTCTTCACAGTCAGTAATAACTTGTTCTTTTATCTTTTCAGCTTCTCTTTGAACTGCTTTGAGCAAATCTGATTCACTAAGCAGTCTGTTAGCTTCTGCCTGAGCATCAGCAACAACTTTTTCAGCTCTCTGCTGTGCTTCATACTGCATTTCGTCTTTGCGTCTTAAGAGAGCTCTTGCTTCTTTAATTTCATCAGGAAGAGCTGCATATAATTTGTCCAAGATGTTTGTTACAGTATCTTTCTTAACAACAGAGAAACCTAAAAGCGGAAACCCTTTGTTATCAAGTGCTTCTTCTAGTTCGTTCATTAAACCGTATATAACATCTTGCTGTGAATTCATTTTTTGCTCCGTAATTTTATGATAGTCAACAAAATTGTACAACAAACGGGAAACAAAAGTCAACGCATGTTTTTAACTATTCTAGAGCCTGTTGGATAGAATGAATATCTTGTTCTATTGTCATAATAATACCGTTTATCAGCTTATTTACTTCTGTAATGTTGACTATAACCAGATTTTTGTCAAGAAAAAATGTTCTTGCAATAAGCTTTGTAAGAAGTCCGTAACATAAAACTGAATTATAGCGTTGAATATCAGTTTTTGTTTTAAGCATTCTTTTATAAGTATCAGGAAGTGTTGCATAAATACAGCACATAATATCATCTATTCTTGTCTTTTTTACAAGCTTCCAATGTGAAAAAGTAAAGGTTGCTTCAAAATTTATAATTTTTTGTAATTTTTTTAAATAATCTTTTAATGCGACTATATCTGCCATGTCATTACCCTCAATTCTATACTTATTATATGCGAAATTTTTCAAAATAACAATATGTATGATAAGATTGGTGTATGAAAGAAATAATAATTTCACCTTCAATATTATCAGCAGACTTTGCAAACCTCAAGCAGGAGGTTGATTTAGCAGCACAGGCCGGTGCACCGTGGATACATGTTGATGTTATGGACGGTCACTTTGTACCTAATATAACAATTGGTGTTCCGGTGGTTAAGTCTTTGAGAAGAGCAACAGACCTTGTGTTAGATACCCATTTAATGATCGAGAATCCGGAAAAATTTGTAAAGCCGTTTGCGGATGCCGGCTCTGATATACTTACATTCCATTATGAAGCGTGCTCTGATATCAGCCATGCGGAAGCCGTAATTTCTTTAATTAAGTCTTTCGGAGTTAAAGCTGGTGTTTCAATTAAGCCGGCTACTGCACCGGAGATGATTTTCCCTCTGCTTGATAAAGTTGACCTGGTTCTTGTAATGACTGTAGAACCCGGGTTTGGCGGACAGGAATTTATGCATGACTGTGCTATGAAGATACCGGTTATTAAGGCTAATGCGCCTGAGAACATTATTATACAGGTTGACGGCGGGATAAATAATTTAACTTCAAAGATATGTACTTCGCTCGGTGCAAATTCACTTGTCGCCGGAAGCTACATTTTCAACCACCATGATTATAAGAGTGCTGTAGAAAGTTTGTATTAATCTTGTTAACTTATTCCATTTTTTGTAAATAGGTTTTAGAATAGCTTTATGGAAAATATTTTAGAGATAAAGAAATTAAATCTGTTTTTTGATAAATATCAGGCGCTGTACAATGTTGATTTAACTCTTAAAAAAGGAGTCATGGAAGCTCTGGTCGGGGAATCCGGATGCGGAAAGAGTATGACAGCAATGTCAATAATGCGTCTTTTGCCGAAAACTGCGCAAATAAAAAGCGGTGAGATTTATTTTAAAGGTGAAAATCTGCTTTTGTACAAAGAAAAACAAATGCGAGAACTTCGCGGCAACAGAATTGCACTAATTCCTCAAGATCCAATGACATCTCTAAACCCGCTTTATACAGTTGGAAACCAGCTGGTTGAAGCAATCAGAGCTCATAGTCATGTTTCTGAGCGTCAGGCTCTGAGAAAAGCGAGGGAAGTTATGGATATGGTCTGCATTCCGGATGCGGACAGAAAACTTAAATTCTATCCCCATGAATTTTCAGGCGGTATGAAACAAAGAATTATTATTGCAATGGCGCTTGCCTGTCAGGCTGAACTTATTATTGCAGATGAACCTACTACTGCTCTTGATGTTACTATCCAAAAGCAGATTATGGATTTGCTTGATGATATCAAAAAAGAATTCGGCACTACAATTTTGCTGATTTCTCATGACCTTGCTCTCGTGAGTAATTATGCTGATAATATTTCGGTAATGTATTCAGGCCATATAGTAGAAAAAGCTCCGGCCAAAGATTTCTTTAGAAAACCTCTGCATCCATACTCGATTGCGCTTCTTGATTCGCTTCCGACGCGTAATCCTGCACTTAAGCTGAGAACTATTGAAGGCTCGCCGCCGAGTATTCAGGAAGAAATTTTCGGGTGCAAGTTCCATCCCCGCTGCTGTTACTATAAGGCTGGTGTCTGCGATGTAAAAGAACCTGTTTTGACCGAGAGAAACGTTTATCATTTTTCGGCCTGTTTTATCAAATAAATGCAGGATAAAATCGGCTAAAAACATGTTATAATGTAAGTATCGAGGTCTTTATATGCGAAAACTCTGCTGTCTAATTTTAAGTGCTTCTATACTTGCAGTATGCGTGTGCGGCTGTACCAAAAAGCCTGCTGCGTCGATTGTTAAATCACAGAGAAGGTTTGCAAAATACATTGAACCTCAAGATAAACATCAGACAGGCGTTGTTGATTTGTCAGAAGGTCCTAGAATTCGTTATGAAGCAGATTTTGGCCCAAAATCTCCGGAGTTTGACTTCAAGATAAAAAATCCTTATTAAAGATATTATGGAAGATATAAAAAACAGGAAATATGTTGCACGGCTTGTTTATGCAGTGCTTACCGAAAGAAAAACAGCCAGAGAGGCTATACTTTTGTTTCCTGAAACAAAAGACAAGAGTATTGAATGCGCGTATCACGCTCTGGTTCATTTTGAAGCAGATGAGGATTTGAGATACAGAGATTTTGATTATCGCGAAGAACAGGATGACTATCTGGAATTTATTGCACAGACTCTTGCAGAAGGAAAATCCCTGCCGCGGAATATAATCGCAGATTATGAACCCTATTATCACGGAGTTTCACGCAGGTGGGAAAACGGCACAAAAGGATTCTGGAAAGAATTTTTAAGATTTATAAATTTATGATTTTTACCACTTGCACAGATTTATTTTTGTGCGAGAATAAATTATGGACATTAAGTGTAAATTTAACCCTAATTATTTTTATAATTATCCCGATGCCCAAAGAAGGGCAGAAATACAATTCTGTAGAGCGTATCGACCTGCGCCTGATATAATGCAGAAGAGTGTGGACAAATTTGTGAAAAGACCGGCTGACGCGAAGTGCGCTGCCGGTCTTTTGAGCATTAAGCCCAAAACACAGACAATTCTTACACGGATAAAAAATTATTCTAAGAACTATGTAAAAAATGTTAAACATACATATGAACATAAAGTAGTGTTTGCGCTTGTTGAAAGAGAACTTTTCGGTAAAAATACGATTGACAGTATTACACACGATGCAGATAAGATGATACTTTATCTTTTAGGATTTCCAAAATCTTTTGTTTCAGATTTTCACCGCAAACACTCCGAACATCATCCAGAGAGCGGGAAAAAAATGAACCTCAGAAGTATGCTTTGTGATAATATTGCTTCATCTCCCGAGTTTAAACCGGAAAAGAAACGTTCGCTCAGAGAACATTTTAATACCTGTGAACAGCTTCAGAGCGTAGATGGACTTAAAGATGTTCTTGAAAGATATCATTACGGCGAAGATTTAAACTTTAAAAAGATTAATGCAGACAAAAATGCTAATTATACAGGAAATATAGCAGCAGCTTTTGTCGGTATTTGCAAGCTTTTTCTACTCAGCCTTCTTTAATTGAGCCCAGATTGTCGGATTTGTAGTTTCAGAATCCATAACGTCTATTATTCTGTAATAAGGTACGCCGGCTGTAGAAATGTGCTCTACTCCGTTAAAATTCTTCTGGTTATTAACCCCGAAATGACCTGAGATTATTGCTTTAACATTTTTATGTCCCGCAAGAACTTTAAGATAGTTTTCCGGCTTGAATGTATAATAGCTTTCCTTTTCAGCAGGCGGGATTATAGGAAAATGCTGGAGAATTATTACATTGTTTTCCGGATATTTTGCTAATTCTGTATCAAGCCAGGCAAGCACATCTTCTTTGTAATAACCGTTTGTGCCAGGTATGACGTCTTTTGCTCCGTCAGCAACAATAAAGATAACTCCGTTCTTTTCAAAGGTATAATTTGGCTTTTCCGGTTTGTATTTCTTTATCTGTTTTCTTAGAATTTTTGTATATTCAACTTTGCTCATACTCTTGAGCTTGTTAACATCTCTGTCGCCTATAACAATATAAAACGGACAATTAAGCTTTTTAGCTTCCTTTAGAAAAGCTTCGAGTTCTTCCTGCGAAGGCTTCTCTATGTTATCGCCTGTGAAAACAGCAAATTCAACTCTCTTTTGTTTGTTTACATCATTGATAACTTTTTTTAATCCGTCATTTTCAGCAGATGATAAAAAGCGGACGTCGCTAATCTGTACAAATCTTAAATCCTTTGCCTGAGCTGATGCCATTAGTACAAGAGATGTTAAAAACAAACCTAAAAATTTCTTCATAAGTTAATTTTAGCATAAAAACAGTACACTTTTTTCAAAAATAGGTTATAATGAACATGCAATGTACAATCAAGGACTTTGTTATGTCTTTTGATTTCAGTAATATCAACCCGATTAATAAAGCTCAGGCTTCCTATAAAGATGGCAGCGGCATGGGAGGCGGCGGTATGTATTTTCGTCAGGGTAAGAAGCGCAAAGACGAACCTGATGAGGACATGTTCGAGCGCAGTGAGGATAAAAACGAGAACGATATTGATTTTGAGCAGGAATTAAAAGAAGAAGATATTCCGAAAGATAATCTTGTAAATAAATTTGTAAACTGGTTCCGTATCGGAAAAGACGCGGATTAGTCTCATTCATATAGAGTATATTTGTCTAAAATCCATTGAAGTTTTGTAACAAATCGTTACAATTATAATAGGTACTTCCCTAATTAGGAATTTTTCATGAAAAAAATATTACTTACAACACTTCTAATGGTGCTAGGCTGTGCAGTTGTGCAAGCTTCGATGGTTATAATAGACTATCAGGGCGAAACAGTTGTACGTCCTCAGAGTGTTGAACGTAATTTGATTATTAACAGTGATGACGGCGGTGTGTATAATATTGCGGTAAGGCCTCTTGAGGATGCTATGAGGAGTGTGGACGGGAATGTAACAATTCCTCTTTCGAATCTGTATATAAACAATACCAGAGAAGATGTTTATTTGCGGTATAACGAGTATTCTAATATTTTTGACGGTCTTTCAATGGGCGGTGTAGCGAAGAATATGACTGCAAAAATCCGTGACTTTGGTATGGTTCCGGCAGGAACTTATGCAATAAATTTTGAGGTTCAGGCAACAGATTTGGAAACAGGGCAGATTGCTGCGACTTCAACATTTAATTTGCAGTTTATTATTCCTTCTGTTCAGGAAATCAGTCTTCATAATGAAGTTCCAAGAATAGTTCTGGGTGCGGAGGATGCTTTCAATAAATCAAAGAAGGTTTCTAATGAAACTTCTCCTATGATTTATATAAATTCTAACTGTGATTGGGAGCTGGCTTTGAATGCTGATAACTTCGGTGATGGTGCAGGAGATTATTATGTAAGAACAGTTTCAGCATCATCAGGTGTTAATGAAAGACTTCTGGAAAGAGTTCTGCTGACACCGGGTAAAGAAATAGTTATTGCTAAGGGAAAAGCGCCTGCAAATAATGAGTACGTATCGGTTGAGTATTCGCTGGAAGGCAGAGATAAGAAATTTATTCCGTCAGGAAATTATGAGAATAGAGTTAAGTATATTTTGAGAGAGATAAGGTAGAAAATGTCAGGTATGAAGAAGAAAATTTTTGGTTTGTTAATAGCTCTGGGACTGGCTGTTCCGGCGTTTGCATCTGTTGCGGTTGCTCCGACAAGGGTGGAAATTAATGCAAATAAACTCAAAAATAATTACGTAACAACAGCGATAGAAGTTAAAGGCGACAGTCAGCAGCCTATGAGATTTAAGGTTTATCCCGGATTTTTTACAATCAATGAAAAAGGTGAAGTTGTGATGACTGAAAGTTCAAACGACCCGCATGATTTAACTAAGAAAATAAGGTTTGTACCATCAGAATTTACTGTGGTACAGGGAAGAAATCAAAAGGTCAGAATAAATATTGCAAATCTAAACCAGCTTCCTGACGGTGAAAACAGAACAATGCTCTATATTGAAGACGTTAACCCTAAAGAAATGAATATTCCTACAGGCAGAGCCGGTATAGGTGCTCAGCTGATTGTGAAAACACGTGTAGGTGTTCCGGTTTACGTGGACAAAGGCAGAGTATCAAAAGAAGCAGAAATAGAGTATTTCAATATTGTAAAAGCTAAAGACGGACTTTATACAGATATGAAAATCCTGTCAAAAGGAAACAGCAAAGTTCGTTACTCTGGAAAAGTTCAAATTTTGCAGGGCAAGAGCCTGATAGACGAGTATGAACTGGATGGAGGAGTAGTTGGAGGAGGAAACTACTTTGTAAAGAAACAAAAGATTGACACGAGAAATATCAAAAACTCCGGTGAATATACCCTTAGAGCCGTAATTTCTTATCTTGATGAAAACGGTAAGAAAAAGAATATTAAGAAAGAAGCAAATTTAAATATAACAGGTAAAGTGTAACCAAAAGAAGAAAGGAAGGTTTACCCTATGAGAAAAATCGTAAAATTACTCCCTGCAGCACTGGCGCTGATGTTAATCAGTCCGGCATTTGCTGCTCCAAGTAACTCTGCAGAGTCTACTATGAATATTACAGTAGCTCCATTTATTAACATTAAAAAATTATCAGAAGTAAATGCAGCAAATGCCCAATTTGATGATGACTATACAACTTTAACTACTGATAAGGCATTAGGTGCTAATTTTCAGGTAATTAATAATGAAGTTGGTAAAGTAGTGTACTTAACAGCGACTTGTCCTTCTACTGGTGGTAATGCTAAAGCATTATATGGAGAAGATGATAAAAAGTTAAATATTGTTTTTTCTAATCAAACAAAAGCTTCAGAAATACAGGACAGCTACATAACTAATATTACAAGCGGTTCTGCAACAGCCAAAGGGGATAACCCTAATTGTTTTGCCTTGTCTTTGACACCGACAATAGAACCGGATACTAGTTCAGGTGCAGAAACTCCTACAGCTTCATTAGAAGAACAGTCAGTAAAATATACATTGAAAAATGGTGTTTATGCGATGAATTATGCTGTAGGTCAGAATGCATTAGCAAATACATTCTCAACTCACGATACCAATGGAACTTATCAAGCTACACTTACGTTGACAACAACACAACCGTAAGTTAAGGAAACAATGAACAAAAGAAACATATCAAAATTGTTAATATTTTTGATGACTGCATCGTTAGGTGCGGTAAAAGCTTATGGCTATGCAGAAGCTGAACAGTCCGTTCTTACGGACGTTCAGCCGGCTGTTGCCATAGAAAAACAAACTTCGTCAATAGAAAATGCATCGGCAAACGGTGAAACAGGTGCACATACCGGTTTACAGTCTGTTTTTAGTATTCAGACAAACGGAACAGACTCGGATTATGATTTTATAATTACATCAAAAATATTAACTGACGGGGGAGAAGTTTCTGCATACGGGAATAACGGAAGTCTTTTATTCGGAAATACGCTTGCGGCGCCTACTCAGGCAGCCATTGATGATGCAAAAGCAGGCGGAAGCAGCAATAAAAATGTAATTGCATATCCTGTAACAACCGTGATTACAAATCCTATGACAGTTGGATTTGAACAAAACTATGGAATTTACGGCGATTGTTACGTAGTAAAAGTTAACAACGGCACAGAGGGAACTGTGACACATACTGTCGGTCAAAATCCGATATCAGGGACGTACAATATCGGTCAGGATCAGGCAGGTACATATCAGGCAGTCGTAACATTTACGGCTGTAAGTAAATAGAGGTAATTACCTCTCAAGGTTAAATAGAAAAAACGAGGGGACGTCCCCTCCTCATCTCCTTATGGAGATGAGGAACAGAACAAGGCTATAGGGATAGCCGCGGGTGGAACTAAAGGTCAGCAAATGCTGATTGCAAGAGTTCAACAGAATGTTAAATAGAATTAAGAAAAACTTAATACTGGCTTTTGCCGGCATGCTTCTCGCATTACCGGTATTTGCGCTCGACTCTACGGTATCTTATATCAATGTCAATGATAGAGCATATCAGGATGTCGAAATCGTAATTACCGATAAGTCGGAAATTTTGCTGCCGTTTAAACAGCTTGCAGATTTATTTAACATTCCATATACTGCTAACCGCGTGGATAAACATATCGGATTTAAAACCTGGGACGGCAAAGACGGTATGATAACAACGCAAGGTGTATTTGTTCAGGATGCGCCTGTTTCTAAGCGCAAAACAGAGTTTTTACAGCAGGGTATTATGGACGGCGTTTTCAATGAAGCGTACATAACTGCTGACGCTGCTTCCAGGATTTTCGGCGCGAAGTTTGAAACAAATTACGAAGACTTAACTTTAAGTGCTCAGGTTGAAAGAGATATCCCTCTTTTACATACAAATAATTCTGCTGTTGAGGATAAGGGGCCGAAGGCTTATCAGGATGTTGTTTCTCCTAAAAAACCGGGTAAGATTACGCTTAATACAGTAGGGCTGCGTTCAAATCTCCTCAGTGACAGTCTTACAGTAAAAGGTCAGGGATATAGAACTTTGAATGATACTTTCTCAGGAAGTACGCAGGCAAGTATTAACGGTAATATTTACGGGGGAAAATATCGTATTGAGGCGACTGAATACCATTATCGTTCTGATGCTTTTATGTTTGGCGGTATTACAGGTGCTTACAAAAACAGCATTAAAGATAAAGAAACAGGAAAAGAAAAGCTCTGGTACGAGTTAGGAAAAGTTAAGGGCAGGACAGACGTTGACGCCTCAATTGGTACAAATATTTTCGGTGCGCAAATCTGGAATTATGATTACGAAAAAGAACGTCCGGAAAAAATTAACGGCTATGTTAAGCCGACCAGTCTTGTAAGACTTACGGTAAACGACTTAGAGCCTGTGATGCTAAGCACATATGCAGGTTACTATACGCTTAAGGATGTTCAGCTTCCAAACCCTGTTAAGAGCATTAAGCTGGAAGAGGTTAACGAGGATGGAAGTGTTGAGTTAATAAAAGAAGAAAGATATTCAATATACGGGGACAAACCTTTTGAAAAAGAACACAGAGGTTCAGCATACGCAGGTGTATGGGGGTATCAGAACAGATTTTTCCGTGAAGGGGGCAATATTTATCGCGGAAACAACAAGAAGGTTACTGCCGGAATTGATTATCAATACGGTATCAAAGACAATATTACTTTTGAATCACGGGTTACCGGCGATAAGCTTTATGAAAAGAACGGAACAAGCATTGTTTATCGCGTTCCTACAAACGATACCCTGCTTGTAAGCGGTACGCAGAAAAGTGTCAACTATCTTGAAGGTGCAACAGCGCTTAACAGTGTTGAATGGGTTAATCCGAAAAACAAGAATATAAAAGGCCGATTAACGGCCGGTGCAAGCGTTGCGCATGATATTAGAGAGGAGCATACCCATGCAGGTTATATTGTGAAAGCTGCAGGGGAGTATGAAAAAGATCTTGAAAAATATCAGAGGGGTATTTTCAAACCGAAAAGAGCAGCCGGAAGATTAGAACTGTTCCAAACCTCACCGGATTTCTATATTGCAAGCAGCGACTCTACTTCCAAAAACGATAGAACAGGAGGAAAAGTTTCAGGTAACGTAAGCTTTAATTCTACAAATGCAGGCGGAAGCTACAGCAGATATTATTCTAATATGAACCACCGTTACAGAGGTGGCACTATTAAGTTTGACGAAGCTTCAATTAATGCATCAACTAAAATTCCTAAGGTTGCTAATTTAAGATTTAACAGCTACTATAGACGCGGTGAGAATGAACTCGGCAGAAACAAAAACTATTTTTATGATGCCAATGCTTCCCGTGATATTGCACGCTGGGCGCGTGTTCAGGCCGGACGCAGAGAAAGTTTGTATGATACAGAGTATGATACGCCAAATTCTTTAGACAGAAATTATCATTCAAAATACACAGATAACTATGCACAATTAGATGTTCCAATTCCCGGCAATCACGGCAGATTTACACTCGGGCACAATATTGTAAGGTACAACACTGCGACTTACAAAAATGGTTATAATATGTTCCGTTTCGGGTATACTTTCCCAACGTGGAAACGTTTAACTCTCGGGCTTGGATATGGTTTTAGATACAGCGGTCAGGGAGGAAACGACTTTAACATTAATATAGGATACAGGGCTAAGTCAGGCCAGACAATGTCTGTAGGATATCAATATTCAGAAAATGGCGGATACTTTATTGATAATATGTTTACGCCTACGACAAACAGACATTCGATAAATTTTGTGTTTAATGATGCGTTCCAAATCTTCCATAACGGTTTGAAATCAGTAGGAGATGAAGATTTGAACAAAGGTATATTTGAAGCGATTGCATTTGTTGATGTTAACAAAAACGGAAAATACGATAAGAAGATTGATGTGCCAATCCAGAATGTTCCGCTTATTACCAGCTGGACAGGAGAAACAAGCGTTACAAACAAGCGCGGAAGAGTTTATTCATCAAGCCTTGAACAGGGAATTTACACTGTATCTATTGATATGAACCAGCTGCCGATTACAGTTGCACCATTTACAAACGATTTAATAAATAAAAAGGTTAAAATTGACGGGGGCCAGACAACTCAGCTCGAAATTCCTCTTATAAGTACAGTCGGCTCAGTATCAGGTACTTTAAAAATCTTTGATGATTTCCAGCGTGACTTAAAAATAACCGACTTTGTAGTAGTAATTCTTGATGAAAACGGAGAAGAAGTTAATTATTCAACGGTCGATTCTACCGGTGTGTTCTATATTTCAGGTCTTGCACCGGGTAATTATACGCTTAAGCTGGATGAGAAATTCATTGATGCCTACGGACTTGAAATGCTGCCGGAAAAGAGTGAAATAAGTATTTCAATTCCGTATGACTACAAAACACCTGTTGATTTCACAGAGCAAAATCTGGAGTACAAGACGCTTGCTCTGTAAACAAAGTTCTATTTAACATAATACATATATGTATCTAGGCTGCCGGATGGCAGCTTTTTTTTGTACTACGTACTGGGGATACTTATACTCCTTCTTACTATTACTGCATTTTAGCCATCTCTTGTAACGATTTGTAACGATATCTCCAAAAACCCTAAAGTTTTTCAAAAAAATGCCGTTAACATATCTGTAAGCAAAAACAAAACAAAAAATCGTGTATACAAAAGGGGTTCTGGTAACACAAAAAACATTGAACTGGTAGTAATGCGATAGACCCAATGTATTTACCCCCCCTAGTTGTTGATTAAGAGGTATAGTGATGGACGAACATGAAGCACTAATTGAATATTCCGAGATGACATCATTTGATTTCAACTCAAAAGAATTTCAAGAAGTACGCAGGGATTACATAGAATGTAAAAATGCAGCAGCAGGCATCATGCGATTTGTGATGAATGTTCTGGGTATTGTCAAGACTGTTAAAAGCTGTTAAGGAGCTACTAATGAGCAGAAAGGAATATAATAATAAATGTTTTTCGCCAAACTGGCTTGAAGTTGATTTGGCGGAAGTTTCAGACCACCAGTTAAATAAGGAGGAACGCCTAGAGAGTAAACGACGTAAGGATTTAAATACTTTATTGAAAGAGCTTGATGAAATTAAGCAAAACATTGAAAAAGCTGCAGAAAAGCAGCACCGTCTGGCAAACTTGATGAGTTTTTACACCGGTGAATTTGCAAAGTAAACTCTAAAAGCCTGCGGAAGAAAAGTTCAAATTTGGGGAATCAGTAGTTATGAGATGCTGGTTGCCCGAATTTTGTTTTAAAAAATGTTTGCGCAGAAATGACGGCCTGTGATATTTACACAAACCGTATTTATCAATAGCATCAAGATGTTCTTTTGTTAAATACCCTGCATTCTTTGCCCAGTTATACATCGGAAACTCTTCATGAAGTTTTGTCATATATCTGTCACGTGTTACTTTAGCTAAGATACTTGCTGCAGCTATGGAAGCTGATTTTGAGTCACCCTTGATTACATACTGCTGATTAAATTCAAAATTTTTGATTAGTTTGTTGCCGTCTACAAGTACGAGTGTTTCAGGATGTTTTACAATTCCTGAACAAACAATATTCATTGCTTTTAAAGAAGCGTTTAATATGTTTATTTTTTCTATTTCCTCAACTTCAACGCAGACGATTTTATTCAGAGTGTTGTTTTTTATTATGTCGTATATTGATTCGCGTTTTTTTGCGGTGAGTTTTTTTGAGTCGTTAAGAATTGCTAAATCTTTTGTCAGTCCTTCTGTAACTTTTTCAAACATAACTGCCGCTGCAAAAACTCCGCCTGCTGCAGGCCCTCTTCCGGCTTCGTCTGTGCCGATTACCTGCGTATTAAAACTCCTGTCAAATTCAAAAAGCAATTCTGATGTCATATTTATATTTTATTATAAATGTAGTAAAATGCCATTATGAAAAATGTAATTATTTGCGGGCTCGGTGCGGTCGGAATGACGTATGCATCTAAATTAGGGGGTAAATCCAGGGGTAAATGTAATCTTAAAATCCTTGTGAATGAAGAACGCTTAGAGAGGTATTCAAAAAATAAGCCTATATTAAACGGCGTGGAACAGGATTTTAACTATATTCTGCCTGATGATAATTTTGACGCGGATTTGATTATCATTGCAACAAAGGCATCGGGATTAGATTCTGCAGTCAAGATGATAAAGAATTTTGTTTCGTCCAAAACAATTATTCTCTCGCTTCTCAACGGAATTTCTTCTGAAGAAGTTATCCGTTCTGCTTATCCTGAAGCAAAAGTCCTTAAGTCTTATTTTATCGGGCACAGTGCAGTAAGAGTCGGAAATTCTGTTACGCAGGACGGCGTTGGCGAGATTGTTATGGAGCGTGATGACGGGTTAATCAAATTTTTTAACGATGCCGGCGTAGGTTATGCAGTTCCTGATGATATTGATTATTCAATGTGGCTCAAGTTTACTATGAATATTTTTTCAAACCAGACATCTGCAGTATTAAATATGACGTTTGGTGAAATGAAACATAACAGGGCATTTATAGATTTTGCAAAAAAAATAATTGCCGAGGTGCGCTCTGTTGCAGAACTTAAGGGGATTAACGGGCTTGAAAATCTTGAAAAGGATGCACTGAATGCTCTTTCCAGAATGTGTGATGAGGGTAAAACCTCTATGCATCAGGATATTCTGGCTGGCAGAAAGACTGAAGTTGATATTTTTGCTGGAGAAATGATAAAACTCGGCAGAGAATTAGGAGTTCCTGTTCCTTACAATCAGGTTTTGTACGATATGGTTAAAATTAAGGAGGCTGCTAATGAGTAATATAGCATTCATACCTGTACGCGGCGGAAGTAAATCAATTCCTATGAAAAATATAAAAGTTTTGAACGGCAAGCCTCTTGTATATTGGACCGCAGCAGCTGCAAGCGGTGCTGGATGTATTGATAAAGTTATTATTGCAACAGACAGTGAAGAAATAAAAAAAATAGTTTTGGGTTTTGAACTTCCGAAAGTTGAGGTTTATGACAGAAACCCTGATAACGCTTCTGATACGGCTTCTACAGAAAGTGTTATGCTAGAATATATTAAAAAAACGGGGCTCAAGCAGGAGGATAATTTTTTTCTTATTCAGGCCACATCACCGATGCTTAAGTCTGAGCACATTGACGGGATGTATAATGAGTTTTTGACAAGCGGAGCTGATTCTATGTTTACAGGAGTCTTAGAAAAGCAATTCCATTGGCGTAGGGGTAAATATAACTTAAATAACAATGATGAAGTTCTATGCGTAATACCTGTCAACTACGACTATCGCAATCGTCCTCGCCGTCAGGATTTTGAAGGCTTAATTGCAGAAAATGGCGCCTGCTATATAAACACGGTCGGAAATATTTTACACGACAAATGCAGGCTGTCAGGCAAAATTGCAGCGTACGAACTCCCGTCTTATACTTCTTATGAAATCGATGAGCCAAATGACTGGATTATTGTTGAAACATTGATGAAATATTATGAATATTAGTTTTCTTTCTTTTTAAATAAATTTTTCAACTCTTCTGCACTGTTTTTCAGCTGTTCTCTGGTTTCATTCCAATCTTCTTTTGTGCTTGTAACAGCGTCTTTTACTGACTCTACTGTACTTTTGTAATCTTCGCTTACAGATGTCGTTATATCTTTTATAGTTTCTTTTACTGTTTTGGTTTCAATTGCACTTGTGTCAATTGTAGTAAGCCATTTGAACGACTTCACTGAACTTGTGCTTTCAAGTCCGCCGTTGAATACTACTTTAAAATCTTTGTAATTTGTGCTTCCGTTTGTAAGAGCAGGAATTGCTGCAATATTTTCACCTTTAGGGTTTGTTGTCAATGCATTGGCGATTTTTGCTGTAGCCTCACCAAACTTAGGTATATAAGAAAGTAATTTATCTGCAGATAATTGTCCTATGGGACCAAGTTTAGCTACTATTGGAGCATCCAAACGGCCCAGAATATTAATATTTGTTGTTCCGTTTATTAAATTATATTTGCCTGTTATGTAGTAAGCAAGTGAATTACCGGAACTCTTGATTGGATTTAAGTTTGCCCATCCATTTTCAAAGCTGAGGTGACCGTCAAGATATTCAAATTTTGCGGTATCAGCTAGAACAAGATTGTTGACAAGCGTACTTGTTGTTGTTTTTAAAATAGAGTTCGTAATAATATTATTAGCTTGTAAAAGCGTGTCAAGTTTACCGATAGCTCCGAAGCTTCCGTTCTTTACATTAAAGTTAAGATTTCCTTTTAAGGATTTCATCATTTCATTGTAATCAACAACTTTCAGACTCATGGTTGTATCAAAACCAAGTGTTCCATAGATTGCATTTTTAATACCGACACAGCCGTTTACAGCTTTTTCAGCGTTTAATCCTTCACCTGAAAAGATAATTCCGGTTTGTGCATTAGAAAGATTGTAAACAATATTACCATTGATTTTACCGTCAAAAGCATCGCCTTTAAGCTTATTGAGATAGAATTTATCACCTTTCATAGAAAAATCAGAAGTCAGATTCTCAGCCTTTATTCCTCCTGACGTGAATTTTGCGGCGCTTGCGGTTCCGTTAAGTATATGTCCGTTTAATTTAATATCAAGATTTTCCATTGTGACAGGAATTTCCGGTATTGTTAGCTCAGGAATATTCACATCGCCTTTGATTACAGGGTTCATCATGCTGTCTGTAATGAAAATATTTCCGCTGAATGTCATTTTAGATTTGTCAAACATCGGAATAATGATGGTTGAGCTTTCTGTCGTTGCGTAATTTAAATTAAGGGTCTGTTTTGCGATATTCATATCACCTGTTAATTTTGATTTGATATCACCGGTTGTAACAAAATCAAGGCCGATTTTTTCAGTAAGATAATTTGTAATTTTTCCTGAAACATTGAGGTTTATTTTTTCAATCGCAGCAGGAGTTGACGGGATGAAAATTTCTTTTTCTGAAATATTCGCTATGAGTGATGGTATTGAAACTTTCGCGCAAGGATTTATGATTTTTAGATTTTTACTCTCTGCTTTTCCGGTTAAGGATGTGCCGGATATTCCGACTATTGTTGAAGGCGCACTCAGAGATGTATTTGAAGGAATGTTTTTAATGTTAATGTTATCCAGATTAAGTTTTACTGCCGGATTAATTTTATCCAATTTCCCCTGAATATCAACTTTCAATGACACAAGACCGGAGTTAACCTGATTATCTTTCATTAATGATGCCTGTCCCGCTGCAACAAGAAGTCCCTTTAAACTTAAATTCTCTGCACTCAGGTGTAAATCACTTACAGCATCACCGGTTATTGTTCCAAAAAGTTTAAGCGGCTGGTCTAGTATTGTGAATCCTATATTATTTATATTGATGTTGTTGTTATCAAGTCTAACGTCTGCATTAATATCATCTATTCCTATTTTGTAAAGTCCATAATAAACATCCGCAGAAGGAATCTTTAGATACCCGCTTGACTTCACTGTTTTAAGGTTAGATTTGATACTGAAATCTGCATCAAGTTTCCCGTTTGCACTAAGTGTCTGTAAATCTCTTATATCAAAGATTAACGCTACATCTTTTACTATCCTTAAAATATTTGAAATTTCAACTTTTGATTTTATGTTTAAATCAATATTTGGATTTTTACCTGTTTTGATTAAGCCGTTTATCTTTGAAACTTCATTTTTTGCAGTATAAATATCCGAAATAATATCAATACTTTCACCTTTGAATTTTAGTTTAACAATACTTGACGGAAGATTAATTACAGACAGGTTTGTAAAATTTGCATTACCCTTGATGTTGTTGCGTTCAATCAGTAAATTAACATCAGCATCTGCTGTAAGATTGTTTGCGTAAATTCCTTTTAAAATACCGATAATGTCAGGCATTTCAAATTGCTGAGCTGTTTCTTCCTGAGCTTGCGGAGTGAATACAATATCATTAAGTTCAACATCCGGCATGATTTTATTAAGAACTTTTATATTGTAATGAAATTGCTCTCTATCTTTCAATACCGCTTTTCCGGATGCTTTAACTTTTATGCTTTTATTAACAATAAAATCTGTAATTTCAGTTTTATTTCCGCTCAGAGTGTACTTGTCTGTTCCGTCTGTGATTATAATATCGTATCCGTCAATTTTTATATCAGGCAGATGATTAGAAAGTTTTAATCCAAAAGGAAGCGATGAAACATTTTCTCTGTTTTCAGGGAGAGAGTTGACTGAGTCAGTGTCAGGAGTTTTTGGCAAATATTTTTCGACAGCAAAATGACCGTCACTATTGATTTGAATATTTGCGTTTGCGTTTTTGAGCTGAACAGCATCAACTCTTATTTTTCCGGCAAGAATAGGAAGTAAAGACATTTTTACCTGAAAGTCATCTGCTGAAAAAATCCGGGTGTTGTCAGGTTCAAGAAGTGAAAATTTTCCGACTTTCAAACCTGCTGTAAGTTTTGGGGTTGTGACAACTTTTACATTTGTTAATTCGGAGTTAAGCCCAGAAGTTTCATGAATAATATTCTTAATCTGAGGTATGTAACTGTCAACTATCGGATTTAAGATAAGAGGCGAAATAAGAAACACTGCATAAGCACCGCCAATTACACTCACAGCAGTTATACCGGCCCTCTTCCAAAATAGTTTATTCATAAAAATCCTCCAAATATTAAGAAATGTAAAATTGTTCTCATGTAGTTTCTTCTTTCTTATTATATCTTAAAACTCGTTAAGTGGAATAACCATGCAGGTAATATGCGGGTTTTGACCCTTTTTGAATGAAGTTTTATTGAGTTTTGTAAACTTATGTAACAACAGAGATGTATTTGCTAAAGATTTTAGAAAACACGCCGTAAACACTCACATAAGGAAAAACAAAAAAAGTTGATTAGGAGTTTATGTCGTGAAAAAAGTAGTATTAGTTTTATTTGCATTCTTATTTTTCAGTGTAGGTCAGGCATTTGCGTACAGAGTAACAGATTTTTCTACTGATGCAAAAATCGTAGCAGCGATGAGAGTTCTGGAACAAGCAGGGGAAAACGATGTTTTTAGAAATCTTCAGAGATATGGTATGAGAATTAAGTTTGATGATTTATCTATGGTTATGAATGGTAAAAATGCTTATGCAGTAAGCACATATAATAATTTTGGTACACGTGTAATTTTAATCAATTCAGTATACAGAAATGCACCGGCAGAACAGATTGCATGCCTAATTGCACATGAAAGCTATCACACAGGCTACAGTGCTGATTTGGAAGAAGAAACTCTTGCAACATCAAAAGAAGCTGCCTGCTGGACAAGAGTTAAAGTTGCATCAAAAGTTTATCCGGACAGCAGATTGACAAGAAGATTAGATAAAATTAGCGGATTGTATCTTGCATCAAGCTCCAATAACAATCTGGTTCAACAGAAAATTGCAAGCAACGGGTTTTATAGAAATCAATTAGGCTTAAATTAAGTGCTACGCACGTAGACCCACTGTCGGTCAGCATTTCGCAAAAATTAAAGATTGAATTTTTATCTCTGTGCTGACCTCTGCTGTGAAACTCCAAATGGCTATGCACATAGATAAATTAGATATTGAAATAAGCCAAAATATAATAGCAGCGGGACGTCGAAAACGTCCCGTTTTCGTGTCTTAATATTTCTTAATAAATGATGTGTAAAAGCGCAAAATTTTATATTTACAGATTTTAGTCTGGGTATAATATACAAATAAAAAATAAAGGATTGTATTATGCCCTCTAGTATAGATAATATTTATTTTTTACCTAAACAAAATATTTTTAATAAGTTAAATAATAACCAACGACTCGTAAAACCTCTATTAAACCAATCGGATTGCGATACTGTCCAGTTTAGAGGTAAATCAATGCCCTCAATGTACGCATCTACATTTGAATTTTTGTCAGCAGAGATTTTCGGAAGAGATAAAAGATTTCAAGTAGACGGCAGTCTGTTATCTGCAAAAAATATTGCAGCTGCAATAAAGCAAGTATTTAATTTTAATATGGTGTTCGGACCATTTAAAAAGTCTATGGTTGATAAAATTAAGTGGAAAAGTTACATTCCACAAGATATTCGTGAATATTCAATAAATAAAATAAATGAAGCTCGTGCCGACAGATTAAATAAATGGAAAAATTTTTTACAAGAACCTGGAGCTGCAAAAGGCTTATTTGATGAACCTGTTGATGAAGAGTTGGCCGCTAAAATAGAAAATAATAATGCATTAAAGTTGATTGTTTGGAATGCTGTTAACAGTGAAGTAAAAGAAAATAACAGGCATATTCCGGTTCCTTTTAATCAAAAAGCTTTGAAAGAAACTGTGAATTATTTTAATGATTTAGCACCTAAAGATAGGCAAGTTGCTTGTGCTAATATATCATTTTTGGACTATTACACACATCGCTTGCGTGATAATCTTTTGATGGATATGAATCTATCCGAGAATAATTCTGTATGGGTAAAGATTCCTTCAATTAAGCATGATCCGTTTAATAAAGAAGCAAATATAAAAAAGCTGGAAATTTTAAGCTGTAAAAACTGGTGTACAAGATCGAGCGTAGACAAGGCAGAGGCTGCACTAGAGGACGGTGATTTTTATATTTATCTGGAACGTAATAAAGCTAAGTTGTGGGAACCGCTTGTTGGGATGACTACTGCAAAAGGTAAAATAGACCAGATTCAAGGCGTTGAAAACAATAATATAGTTCCATTAAAATTGGTTAATGAAATAGAGGATTTCATCAATAAGAGTAATTTAAAATGTCATTCCGGTATATATGATGAAGGACCCAAAGCGTATCAGGCAATATTGATAAGTAAAAAGCTAAATGAGCAGGCCGGAGTATCAGGTAAAACATTTGCCAGAGCTATAAAGGAAAATGATACTCAAGCAATGTTTGATGCTCTCGGGGTAAAAAACCGGAAAGTTGAAGGAGATTTGTTAGAAATTGGAACCTATAAAACTTCTTACAATTTAATGCAGACAAGCGGTATTACTGTACCTTACTCTATGTTTGGACTTAACGAAGATGATTTACTTGCAGATGTTAAGAAGATTGATGGAAATTTTGTTTTGTATAACAAAAATCCGTTATATAATTCTTTAATAACGCATTTTCCTTCTAAGCTTGAAACCGTAACAGGAAAAATCGAATGTACAAAAAAACAGTATGAAAAGTTTGGCGAAGATATGCTGCGTGCAGTTGATGGAAAAGCTGACAGGATTATAGTGCATAATTAATTCTGGAGTTTTTCTATTCTTTTTTGAATATCCGGATGGTCAGACAAAACTTCCGGTGCTCCTGTATCTTGTCCGCTAAGAATTTTCAAGACCTGTACTCCTCCGGTCGTTCTGCCATATAATTCATTTAGAATTTTTGCGGCATACAAATCCGCTTTTGCTTCAACACTGCGTGAATATTTTAAATCGGATAAACTCAGCGTACCTTCAATAATCTTAGATGCTTCCTGATTGTTAGGGGAAACAATAGACATAAATATAATTATAGAAGCATTTGATATTCCTTTTCTCAAATTCATAAGATGGTCTTTGTTTTTATAATGCGCCATCTCATGTGCGATTACGAAAGTCAGCATTTCATCGTCTGTCAGACGTTTGTATAATTCTGATGTGATGTAAATATTACCGTTAGGATAGCAGAGTGCATTCATCTGTGTATCATTAATAATATGTATGTCTAAATTAGAAGTTTTAGGAAAATCTCTGTCAACACTTAATACTCTGTTTCTAATATCTTTTATTTTCTTAGTATCAAAATTGTTATCCTGTGTTTCTGTGTTAATCATAGAGGACAAAATATTTTCCATCTGAATTTGTTTTTCAATTGAGAGTGATTTGATTACAAGTCCTGAACCAATGAAAGTAAACAAATAGACTAAAGCCAGTATTAATACTAATTGAATACAGGTTTGAAACAAATCCTTTAAAGGATTTGTTTCAGTCACATTTGTTTCGTCATCAATTAGAAGTTTTGCAGCTTCATAATCATAATTATTTTTTGTCATATTCAACAGCCGTTCCATAAGCAGTTATGCACACCTGCGACATAGTTTGTTCCGAAAGCATAACTGTTTCAATTTTTATATTCATAACTAAATCGGCGTTCATCCTATATGCACTTTCTCGTATTCTAAGAATTGCTTCTCGACGGCCTCTATCCAGTACTGATTCGTAGGCGGAAACATTTCCGCCGAAAATATTTCTTAAACTTGCAAGAAATACTTTGAAATAGTCGCATCCTATTACAACAGAAGCAGAAACTAGTTTTGCATTTTTTACCGGTTGGGAAATGTTCACATTTTTGGAAAAGTTTATATGAGGCTGTTTGTATAATTTTACTTCTCGTTCACGTATACTTTTATAATGTCTTTTTTCTCTGGTTCTGCCAGTGAAGTAGCATATTATAAGAAGAGCTATTGCAATTAGTAAATCCATTTTTATTATCCTTGTGTTTTAGGCTGAACATCTTCAACTTTTACTGCGGTACCATATGCATATACCTCTGCTGCTCCTGCTGCAATTGCTGATGTGGCATATCGAATATTGATAATAGCGTTTGCGCCCAGTTTAGTTGCCTGCTGAACCATTCTTTGGGTGGCTTCTTTTCTGGATTCTTCCATAAGCTCAGTATAGCCTTTTATTTCTCCTCCGAAGAAATTCTTAAATGAGGCACAAATGTCTTTGCCGGCATGTTTGGCTCTTACAGTACTGCCTGAAACCATCCCTAAAAGACTTGTTATCTTTTTACCGGGTACAGATTCTATATTAGTCATTATCATGCTAAACCTCGCTTTCATGCTCTTTTGTTTATTACTAATTAATCGTAAATTATTGAAAATAGTAACTGAAAATATGAGATACGTCATCATACAGATATTTGATAAAAAATTTAGACTGACTTTATTGGTAGAATTACAAAAAAATCGGGATGACAAGATTCGAACTTGCGGCCCCCGCGACCCGAACACGGTGCGCTACCAAACTGCGCTACATCCCGATAATATAAAACTTTTCCCTCTCCGACGGGGAGGGTTAGGGAGGGGGTTAACCTCACCTTATACACTTATTATAAACCGCCAAACTTATAAATCAAGCTTGTCATCCAAATTTTTTTGGGGGGGGAAGTTCCGCAAATGAGCTCCGCAAAAAGTCGCAAATCCAATTTGCTAAACGACCATATGTCTTTCATTTACCCCCGTGCGTAGCACTTTAATTACTGTTAAGCTTTTGAATAAGCGCATCTGTTATATCAACTCCGCCTGAAAAAACGCTTCTGGCATCCAGAATCGCATCCAGACCTTTTTCAAGCCGTATTTTTTCGGTTACTGCGTGTATACGTGTATAGACTTCTTCTTCACGTTTTTCCCGAAAAGCATTGAACGCGTTTTCTCTGGCTTTTAATTCAACTCGTACTGTTTCTTCAAATTTCTTTTTCTGAACGGCAGATTCTATTTTATCAAATTCTTTTTCTTTGTTTAAAAGATACTGTTGTATTTCATTATTTTTAGTTTCAATTTCTCTAAGAGAAGTTTTTGCAAACTGATAATTTGCAACAACTTTATCATAATTCACATATCCGACTCCCCCTGCAAATACAGGTAAACAAGAGAGCAGCAGTAATAAAAATACTCTAATAACCATACATATTTCCTCCTCCGGTACCGAACGTAAAGTATCCTCCTTTTGAACCGTAATCACCGGGATTTGTAATAGGAATACCATAATCAACTGATACAGGGCCTACACCCGGAATATAAACTCTTAAGCCGATACCTGCTGTAATTGCACTCATAGGCCTGTCATATAACACACTTGAGATTGTAGGGTCAAACACTTTACCCGCATCAACAAAGAATGTTAAACGTATTCTCTGTAGAAAATCCCATTTTAACCTATCTACAAGCGGCAGCGGCGTTGCGAGTTCTGCCGAACCCATCAGGAATGCATCACCCGTACCAACGCCGCTCATTCTGAAACCTCTTACAGAATAAGGGCCTCCAAGTCTGAATGCCATAACTTCCGGTACATCATCTCCGTGTACGGTTACACCGCCTCTTGCAGTCAGAGAGAAGGACGATTTCTTTCGTACAGGGAAATACTTTGTAACTCCGCCGGCAATTCTTCCATTTGTGTTTTTAAAATCACTTAAACTTATTGCTTCGATAAATCGAGCATTAGCAATTACACCGCTTCTTGGAATTTCTTCTGAATCGAGTGTGCTGTATTTAACTCCCGGTGAAAGATTTACAAAGAAACCGCCGGTTAATTGTTTGGCTCTGTCTGCGATATTAAGGTTTCTTAAAGCATACATATGTGAAATTTTATCAAAGTCGCCTTCCGATAAACTTATATGTTCAATTCCCGCGCTAAAGTTTGTAGAAAGATTATTATAACCTCTAACTTTATGCTCAACCGCAGCATTAATACCGACTCGTCTTTCAATTGCAAGAGGCACCTGCCAGCTTCCCAAATCCCTGTAATAAAGCTTGCTTGTAAGAGAATTATCCGCATTCAGGAAATACGGCTCAAAGAAACTTAATTCAAGCTGATAATTCATCCGGTTTTTGATAGAAGCGTCACTTAGAAGAATACCTGAGCCTAAAATCCCTGAGAGCGTGAGCTTCTGTCCTCGTCCAAGGAAATTATTTTCGCTGTAGCTTACAGAGCCAAAAGCTCCCAAACCGTTATCAATACCGCCTCCCAATGCAAGACTGTTCGGACTGTCTTCTTCTACTACGACTTTAACGTTATATTCACCGTCTGTTGTTTCGCTAGGATATATTTCACGGTTAACCTCTTTGAATATTTTGGTCGAATAGACTCTTGATAAATCTTCTTTAAGGTAGTTTTCGTTGTATACTGTACCTGGCTGTGTCAGAATGTTTCGTGTGATTACATAATCTTTTGTTTTTTCGTTTCCTTCAATAAATATTTTGTCTATTACACCTTCCGTAATGCTGAAGACCAGATTGCCGTCGTCACTGTCATCAACAGAATTTACTCCTGCAAGAATGTACCCTTTTGTATGATAATAATTGTTAATTTTATCAATTGCTTCGTTAATATTAGCAATATTTTGAGGGTAATTTCTGAGAGGTGTAACAAATGGAAGAAGTTCCATTGTAGAAATTACTGTATTCCCTACAACTGAAACCCCTGTTACCTTAATATTTTCTTGTAAAATAAATTTAAGATTAACAGTTCCATCATCGTTTAATTCCGGTTCAATTGCCATTTTGTCAGTAAAAAATCCGACGGCATAAATTCTCTGCAAATCTTGCTGTAAAAGTTCTTCATTAAATAAAGAACCTGCAATGGTTTTGATTTGGCTTTTAATGGCCTCCGGACTGATAGTTTTGAGTCCTTCAAAAGATATTTCGTTTATAATTTTTCCTTCTAAATCAACCTCATCAACACCGGCCGTATAAACGGCTTCTTCTGCAGGAGGGGCGAAGAAGTCATTTTGTTCAGGGGATTGTACCTCTTGCACTGCGGGTACATCATTCTCTGTAGTTGACGAAAAATATTCTGCTTCATTTAACTCGCCATTATAGGGGGTAATCGTTTTAATAACAGGTTTTATTGTTCTGGAGGTATCTAAGTAAAGGGGATTAATAAGTTTAATTGTTTTTGGGGCGCCGATTTCAAGATAAGAAAAGTCAGTAGCAGAATAAACAGGAGAGCAGCCTAAAAATGCCGCCAGAACTAAGATGACAGCCTCGTGTCTAAATTCTCTCCTCTTATTTTTTACCTCCATGCTATCCTTTTTCTAAATATCCGCCTCCGTTAATGATAAAATTGTCTGGTAAAATCCTTTTGAGTCATTAGCTGCAAAAGAATTTTTCAGCACATTAGAACCTATATTTACTGTAACGTAGCTTGTGCCGTTTTTGACAAAAACTTCGTACTTATCTCTTACATATTTATTTTCAGCGCCGGTAACCGATGTAACCGGATATGCAACAATTCCGGGACTGTCTTTTGGGAGAGAGCCCATTTTACAATTTGCGAGAGCCTGGCTTTTCGGGATTTTGGCAAGGTTTGCAAACGCAATGTAAACCTGTCCGCCCTGTTCAAACATTGCATTTTCCTGTCCGGCATCAGTAACAGTATTTGCTTTTAGATAAAGTTTTTTAGTTTCAGAACTGTTTGTTATTACCTTAAACTTACTGCACAGCGGAGCATAAAGGTTTCCGGTTCTATCTGTAATATTTGCAATGAGTACAGGACTGAGAACTGATTCTACTTTTACAAATTCCGGAAGCAGTATACTGAAATCTGCACTTGCACTTTCGGCAAATGCAGGCATTAAGGCTGATACCATGGTTATAAACAGCGTTATTAATTTTTTCAAAACTATATCCCCGTATCCAGAATAATGCAGTCAGGAATTTTTACTATAATCCCCCAAGTCTATAGTAAAGGATATATGGCAATAGGGCTAATATGTTAAGATTGTTTACAAATCGTACAAGGCATTTCCGGTGTATTTATGCTGCCGTTATTATTGTAAGCATGAGCCATACAGCCGCTGTTGCAAATCACATTGTATTTGCAGTTTTTACATTTCATTTTTTCTAGTAATCTCTTTTGGAAAAGTATATTATTCTGTCGATTTTCCCAGATTTCTGTGATTGGAGTTTGTCTGATATTTCCCATAAGTGCGTCTTTACACCCCTGAGCCTGCATACACATATAAACACTGCCGTCAGAACGGATACTCAGCCTGTCATGACAATTACAATTACGTGTGACTGGAATCGTGTATTTTTCAAAAACCGGTTTGTACTTATCTTCTTCAAGAATTTCGCCGATACCGGGTATGCTGAATAGCTCTATGCTTGAGAATAGACCAGCTATAAGCTTTGTTTCGCAGCTGCTTGTATCTAATTTGTAAAGTCTTGAAGCAAGAAGCATTAAGTCCCTGTTTGAAAGTATTAAGTTTTCGTGAGATTTGTTAAAGTAATACATTCTGCCGGCAACAAAACAGTTTACGCCAAGCTCGCTGCTCAGTTTGTATATTTCTTCGATTTCATTGTAATTAACTGTATTTACAGTGCAGGAAATTGTTATTGTAATATTTCTTTCTGCAAGCTTTTTTATGTTGGAGATAACTTTTTCAAAAAGATTTGTTTGTCTGATTTTTTTGTAAGTTTCGTGCGTTGCACCGTCCAAACTTATCTGCATACCATCAATATACGGATTTAACATTTCGGCCAGACAATCGATTTGACTGTCATCCAATAATGCCGCATTTGTAGCCATTTTGACAGAAACGTTATTTTCTTTAAACTTCCGTATTATATCCATTGTGTCTTTGCGCAGGAAAATTTCTCCTCCGGTAAGCAGTATTCCTGATATTCTGAAATCATTAATCAAACTGTCTGCAAGATTCATTGCTTCTGATGTTGTAAGGTCATTCTGCGCCGAATATTCTGTATCATTGTACAAACAATGAATACATCTGAAATTGCAGGCAGAAGTTAAATCCCACCACGCAAAGAGCGGAGTTGAAAACAGAAAACCCTCAGGTGCAAGACTTTTAATGTAATTAGAAAATGGTCTAATCAGGTTTAAGTCTACAGACTCTGCACTTTCCGGCTGTTTTGAATTGAAAAAAGTGTTATCCAGATAGAATCTTATTGCATTTGCATATTCTTTATCAATCAATTTCGTCAAGAAATTCCTCCTTGAGCAGAGTTTCAAAAATATTTACGAGTTTTTCCTTAAGAGTTTCTGACGAAACATCTTTGTTATTTTCAAGAAGTATTTCAAGAACTTCTTTGACAGAGAGCGTACCGTCCAGAGCTGCAACAATTGTGCCGGAAGTATAATCCGTGTTAATGCATGCTTTGTTTCTGGCATTGTAAAAGCAATACCCTACTGTCGGCTCAAATCTTTTGAGCACGGATGGTGATAGTTTTAATTTTTTGTTAAGCATACTAGCAGTTGTAAAGATCCGGATTTACAATACTCCACTGTGTTGGATCATCGCAAGACATACCGCCTGCAAAACGTTTAACATTTTTAGCGTTAACCGGTTCTGAAACAGCAAGACCGGCTAATGTTCCGTATAGAGCTACCTGTTGTAATTTTTTCTGAGCTGTTTGTGAAGCCTTTTTAGCCATTGGCTTGTAAATTTGATTGGTTGATTGAATTCTTTGTACTAACATACACACCTCCTTTTTTCAAATTATATTATGTAATAGGCTTTTGTCAACGATAGCAAAAAAAAATATCATTGGTTTTAACAATATTATGAAAGTCATCAAAGTTAACTATATAAAAAAAATTGAAAGTTTAAAGCTGATGCAGAAACAGCGCCGTGTGTTTGCAGAAAATGTATCAGATAAAATCTCATTTCGTTCTAATACGGCAGAAGCTGGAAAGGTTCTGACAAAAATTGCCGGCAGTTTTTCAAAAGAAGATTTTATTAAGGTTGAGAAACTTGTTTCCGGCTTTGAAAATCTGACTTCATCAGAAATTATAAGATTGAAAGATAATCTTATAAAGCAAAATATAGACAAGCTGAAAGCTGCAGGTATGCGGTTTAAGGTTGAGAATAACAGAGAACTTTGCGAGTATGACAATCAGCTGGTTTCTTCAAAATTACAAAAAGAGCTGAAACAAAATTCTATAAAATTGTTTGCACTCAATAAATTAATTTTTTCAGTTCAACAAATTGAAACTCTCCCCCTTGCACAAAGTATTTTTGAGCATCCGGTCGATAAAGCTTTGAGAATTACAGGAGATTTTACAAAAGAAAATATTTTCCGGATAAAAAATAAAGAAAAAAAATATTCCGCACTTGAGGTCAACAGAGTTTATGAAAACAAAACCGGTCTGATAGATAAGATAAAGGCATATTGCACAAAAAAAGATTTGTCCGAAAGGGATTTTGCAGCGCTCAAAAAACTTGCGATTGAGTACACGGCTCTAAATAATGTTCAGAAACAAAAAGGAGTTTTTACAAAAGACCTGGAGCGGGTTTTGAATGCATCTTTGATACCTGCTGATATAAAAAGCGGGGACTTTATAGACGGGCTGGGCGTGGTCACTGACCGGCTGGAAGTCGACGGCAGGGACTCAGTAATTGTACTTTCAAATGTTAATAAATCACAAATGCTTAAAATGTACGATTTAAAAGAGTTGAACCGCAGGCTTGTAGACGACGGCTCCGATTTAAACACAATGAACGAGCGCGCAAAGGGTTTGATTCAAAATGAGGAAAAGAGCTCTATGGCACAGGTGCAGTTTACGCCTCTTGCACCGGAATATCTGGAAAAGCTTACGGGTATAAAAGAAGAAAAACAGAGTTATTATGTTGGTGATTTTTTAAACTATGATACAAAGAAAAACCCGAAAGCTGCAAAAATTATTGCATTAAGGCTGCTGAAACTTCTTAACGATAAACAGTATTTCCCTGTTTATTTAAAGGCTCAAGCTTATCACGGAAGCAAACACTCTCCGGTAAATTTTTACAGGTATTACGGCCTGACTCCGGTTTCACATACAGAGGAAGAAATCGAAAAACTTATATCTCAAAATAATGGAAATTTCCCGTATGAAATTCCGGTTTACTTTTGCCTGAGAAATTCGGATGCTATAAAAGACAGATTTTTAAGCTGGCTTAAAACATATTCTATCTAAAATGCCTGTAATCTGACATTTCGTTTATAGCAAGCATATCTGCAATTCTTGATGCTTTTTTCTGTTCTTTTGTAATAATCGCATTAATACCTATAGACGGCAGAATGCTCAAAAGAATTGCAGTCAGGTATTTGCTGAAATTTGTTGCCATTTCAAGTTTTGAATTCGATTTCGCACCTTTAGTAAGATATTTTGTTCCGATAATAAGCCCAACACCGGTAAAGAGTAATGATATCGGCAGTGTAACGGCCTGTCCTAAAGCTTCAATACTTTCTGAATATTTTTGGGACTTTTCATCTACCTTATTGAAAGTTTTGAAAGTGTTTCTCTGTAATGTCTGTGCATCCTTAATCTGTTCCGGAGTAAGCTCAAGTGTTTCAATCGCTTTATAAAATTTTTCTTCCTGCTTTGCAGTAGTTTTCTTATATTGATTATATTCCTTATTGTTTTTCCACGCATGAGTGAGGAATTTGAAAAGACCTTCTTTTCTATCCTGTATAACATTAACGTCTTTCAAATCAGCGATATTTTCATCAGAAACATATACAAGTTTTGAAGGATTGTTCATCAAATCCTGCTTAATCTTAAATCTTCCCACTCTTGAGGCCTGTTTCTGGATTTGTGCAGATGCAATTGAGAAAATTACCGGAATAGTTACTGCTGCAATCTGGGATATTGCTGAAATTTTGGCTTCTGATTTAACCTTCATTGCTTTTAGAGCTTTGCTCAAAAGCAGGTTAAATAATGTTCCGAAAGCAAGAGTTCCGGCTACAAGTGCCTGTGTTGCGAGTTCTGCATTTTCTGCATAATCCTGAGAAGCTATGTCGATTTTTTCAACTAGTTTTGTTAATAACTGCTGGTCTTTTTGGGCTTTTAAGATTTCTTCCAGAGTCATTTCATCATTCATGTGCTTTTCAGCTTCCAGAAGTTCCAAGTCGAATTGTTTTTTATGTGCTTTATATTCTTTGCTGTCAAGCGCCATTTCTTTAATTGTCTTAAGTCCGTTTGATAAGCTGAAAGCTGATTTTTTGCTGTCATTAATAACAATATTCTGAGCTTTCTTCTCAGCTTCTTTAATCTGAGCCTCTGTAAGCACAGCAAAGCCTTTAGGATTTTTTAAATCCTTTCTCATTGCCTCGAAACGTCCTCTTCTTGAAGCAGCAACTTCTGCTTTAGCAGCCCACGCAAACATAGGAAAAGCGGCAATCATACCGGCAAGAGCTCCGATTCCCAAAGGAAGTCCTTTACCAACATATTTTGAATATTTGTCTTTGCCTAAATGTTTCATAAGTGCGTTTTTAACAGGCTTGAGGTTTCCTACAACTGCCCCGACAGCCGCTCCGCCGAAAATAGCAGCATCCAGACCGTATCCTACAGCTGTTTCTGTTGCAACTTCCATATCTTCGGCACGTTTCTGAGAATATTCATCCATAACATCTATTGCACGGATTAAAACTTTTCCGCGCTGTATATCGTTCTGGTCAATGCTTTCCGGATGCCTGCGAAGGTATTCCTGTCTTTTGCTCTCTGTAAGGTCACGTTCATATTTCCAGCCCGGATAGGCCGGCTCGTATTTTTTATAAGCTTTGTAATCTCCAAATGCAGACACGTTTCTTACACCTTCTTTCTACATTGAAAACATATAATACAATTTTTTGCTAGCTGATATCTAAATGTTTACAATTCTTAATATACTGTTGTACGGCAAAATAGTAATAAGTGTCTAACCCTTGTCAGTACATGGTTTTCTCATGTAAATTTATATTAAATTTGCGCTCAAGAACTTTACATTTGTTTCTATTTAAAATAGTATGTTAGTATAGTGGTATAGTATAGATAAATAGAAAAAAGAGGAATAAACGTGGACAACTTAGGACCGGATATTTTTGGAAGACGTGATATTGAAAACATTCAATCATCAGATAATATGGAGCAGCAGCCGGCTCCTGGCATTAACCCGGCGAAGATTAAAGTAATCGGTGTCGGCGGCGGCGGCGGAAATGCTGTTAACAGAATGATTAAGTCAGGCTTGACAGGTGTAGAATTCTGGCTTATGAATACAGATTTACAAGTATTGAATTTTTCAACTTGCAAGAATAAAATTCAACTTGGTGCAAAATTAACAAACGGTCTTGGTGCCGGCGGAGAACCTCAGGTTGGCGAAAAGGCCGCAGAAGAAGCCCAGCAGGAAATTACAAGCGCAATTGAAGGCGCAGATATGGTTTTCGTAACTGCCGGTATGGGCGGAGGTACAGGTACAGGTGCTGCTCCGGTTGTTGCTAAAATAGCTAAAGATTTAGGTATTTTAACAATCGGTGTTGTTACAAAACCGTTCTCTTTTGAAGGTAAAAGAAGACAAAATCAAGCTCAGCAGGGCTTGGAAAAATTAAGAGAATCTGTTGATGCTCTTATCGTTATCCCTAATGATAAATTATTAGATGTTGTTGATAGAAGAGTATCGCTTCAAGAATCATTCATCGTTGTTGATGAAGTTCTTTTAAGAGGTGTTCAAGGTATCTCTGACATCATTACTATACCAGGTTTAATAAACGTTGACTTTGCCGATGTTAAGAGTGTAATGGCTGCATCCGGCTCAGCTCTTATGGGTATAGGCCGCGGTACCGGCGAAGGCAGAGCTATTGAAGCTGCTAAGATTGCTATCAACTCACAGCTTCTTGAAACTTCAATCAATGGTGCTTCCGGTGTTATTGTTAACATTACAGGCGGACCTGATATGACATTGCACGAAGTTACTGATGCTACAAACATCATTAACGATGCTGTTCTTGATGATGCAAGAGTAATTATCGGTGCTGTTGTTGATGATAATATTCAAGGCGAAATCCAGATTACTGTTATTGCTACAGGATTTGAATTGAAATCACAAATGCCAATCGAAGAAAAAGTAGAAAACCGCTCAATCAGTGCGGCTGAATTCTTCTCCGGTGCGTTTAACAGCCAGCAGCAGCCTAAGGCGCCGACAATGTCATCATTCTCAGATATCCAAATTCCGGATTTCTTACGTAAGTAATATGTGTAGAGGTTAATATATAAAAAAGAGCCGTTGAAAAACGGCTCTTTTAATTTAGGATTAATATTCCTGCGTTAAGATAAGTGGCAAAGAGTAACCATAGCAGATATGGAATAAGAAGCAGACCTGAAAATTTTGAAATTTTATAAAATTCTATAATATTGAGTAAGACAAAAATATCCAGAGCAATAATATCTATTAAAGCAAGAGCAGGATTGTTAAGGATAAAAAATGACGGTGTCCAGAGTATATTCAAAATTACCTGCAAGATGAAATATGTATATCCCATAATTTTTGATTTTCTTGTTCTTGTTACTGTAAACAAAAGCAAGGCAGCAAAAATTGTTATGTATAAAAATATCCACGCAGGCGCAAACACCCAGACAGGCGGTGTTAATGCAGGTTTTTCAAGCGTTGTGTACCAGGTTAAATCAAGCATAATTATATTATGTTTGATTTAATTATTTTATGTATTAGAAATTCAGGCTATTTTTGAACAACAAAAGATATCCACTGATCCTGAGAAATAGTGTCTATGATTTTTAAACCTTCTCGCTCAATTGCGTCAAGAACAACAGTTTTTTTCTCATCGAGAATACCGCTCAAAGACATTTTTGCATTATCATTCATAATATTTTTCAAGTCACCCATAATTTCTGCAAGAACATTGTGCAGTATGTTAGCGCAGACAAAATCGTATTTCTCGGTCATTTTATCTGCGGTAGTAAGTTCAAAATCGCATTTAACATTGTTTATTTGAGCATTTTTCCTGCAAACATCAATAACAGTTTCATCGTTGTCGCATCCGAATGCAGAACCTGCACCTAGTTTCATTGCGTAAATTGCAAGAATACCTGAGCCTGTACCGATATCAGCGACTTTGTCACCGGCACTAAGATATTTTTCAAGAGCTTTCATGCAGAGCTGTGTTGTCTGGTGTGTTCCCGTGCCAAATGCGCATCCCGGATCGATGTTTATAGTAACTTCGTTTTCTTTTGGAGTGTATTCAATCCAGCTTGGAACGATTGCAACCCTGTCTGTCACGTGTGTAACAGTCCATTTTTCTTTCCATTTTTTTGACCAATCCTGATTTTCTTTTTCGTCAAGGGTAATTTCCCAGCTTCCAAGTTCTTCGTCTGTGAAGCCGCGATCTTTGAGTAGTTCTCTTTCCATTTTTAAGACTTCAACAGGATTGGAATTGAGTTCAGTAAGGAAAACTTTTAAAGTCCCTTCTGTTGTTGCTGTCATTTCCAAATCTTTGTAAGTTTCTTCTGCTGTCACAACGCCTTCGCATTCAAAATTGGTGAAGCAGATATCTGATACGATATCTTCAATCTCAGGATTTATTGATATTCTTAATTCAAAATAGTTATTCATGTTTTCCTTTCGGGTTGTATTTTAGAAAAAATACGTTATAATAAGAATACAGGCAAGGGTAGCCTAAATACTCGAGCCCGTCCCTGATTAAAGGGTTGTGAGCCAAAGAACTATTGATATTAGTATCAGTAGTTCTTTTTCGCTGATTTTTATCAACATATGACCTCCTTTCTGTTAAAAATTCAGCGAATGTAGTAAAAATCTTTAGCCTGTATTCTTTATTTCAAAGTTCAAATAAAATTTATTCACAAGAGATGAGAAAAAGAATTTACAAAAAACCTGAAGCAATGGAGGAGAGCCTCCCTTATGAAATTGCTTCTTTGTGTGAATATTTAGCATTAATACACGGAATCACCGAGAAGATTTGAAGGAGTTTTCTTAATCCTCAATAAATCTTCCCATTTGTCTGAACTTATTATATCTTTCTTCTCTCAGTTTTTCCGGAGATTTTTTTGCAAGTTCATTAAGTGCATTGATTATTGATGATTTCATATTTTCAGCAACAACGTTATAATCACTGTGTGCACCGCCTAAAGGTTCAGAAATTTCTTCATCAATAATACCAAGTTCTAGCAAATCTTTTGATGTAATTTTTAAAGCTTCTGCTGCATCAGCATACCTTGCAGCGTCACGCCAGAGAATAGAAGCGCATCCTTCCGGTGAAATTACTGTATAATAAGCGTGCTCCAGCATCATTACTCTGTCAGCAACCGCAAGCCCTAAAGCTCCGCCGCTGCAGCCTTCGCCTGTTATAATGGAAACTATTGGAACATTAAGTTTTGACATTTCTCTAAGGTTCATTGCAATAGCTGCACCTTGTCCGGTTTCTTCTGCTTTAATACCCGGATATGCTCCCGGAGTGTCGATTAATGTAACAATAGGCATTTTGAATTTATTTGCGTGTTTGAAAAGTCTGAGCGCTTTTCTGTAGCCCTGAGGCTGCGGCATACCGAAATTATATTCAAGATTTTCTTTTGTAGATTTACCTTTTTGAATACCTATTATCATAACAGGTTTGCCGTTTAGTTTCGCAATACCGCCGATTATAGCCCTATCATCCATTCCTTCTCTGTCACCGTGAAGTTCAATAAAGTCTTCGCAGATAAGATCCACATAATCCAAAAATTTTGGTCGTTCAGGATGTCTTGCGATTTGTAATTTTTGTGAAGGTTTCAATTTTGAATACAACTCCTTTTTGTAAT
Organism: Candidatus Gastranaerophilales bacterium; assembly: GCA_900552525.1. GTDB lineage: Bacteria > Cyanobacteriota > Vampirovibrionia > Gastranaerophilales > Gastranaerophilaceae > CAG-196. Next base: position 110,888 of record UNSK01000001.1, read on the forward strand.
CCTGAGCCTGCTGTTCGAAAGTTTGAATTTGGTTATCAAGATCCATTCCGGAAGCTTCGCTCATTTTTTTTAGTTCATCTATTTTTTTCTGTATTTCTACTATTGGTTTTTCAAAGTCTAATACTACTGCCATTTTCTCTTTTTATACTCCATGCATATCTAAAATATTAGCCAGTGTTTTTCTTAAATTCTTCCTCTTAGATACTATATCTACCTGACCGAATTTGAGCAGATATTCTGCTGTCTGGAAATCATCAGGCAGCTTTTGTCTTATTGTCTGTTCAATAACTCTTCTTCCTGCAAAACCAATTCTAGCACCTTGTTCTGCAATGATAATATCACCCAGAGTCCCGAAGCTGGCTGTAATTCCGCCGAATGTCGGTTCTGTAAGCAGGTTAATATATAGAAGTCCTGCTTCATCAAGTTTACCGGCTGCACAGGATGTTTTTGCCATTTGCATAAGGCTTAATGCGCTTTCCTGCATTCTTGCGCCTCCTGAGGATGTAATTGCAAGCATAGGGAGTTTAAGTTCCAGTGCTTTTTCCATAATCCTTGTAACTTTTTCACCTACAACACTGCCCATTGAACCGCCCATATAGTCAAAATCCATTACGGCTGCTGCTATTTTGTGACCTTCAATCTTTGCCAGACCGGTGATAACTGCTTCGTCCAGTCCGGTTTTGCTATGAGCTTTTTTCAAACGTTCGGCATATGATTCCGTATCAACAAAGTTTAGCGGGTCACAAGGGTGAACATTTTTAAATAATTCTTCAAAAGAACCCTCGTCAAAGAGCTGTTTAATTCTTGTTGTTGCATTTATTCTAAAATGGTAATCGCAGTGAGGACATACCATCAAATTTTCTTCAAGCTCGCTTTTCAAAATCTGTGAGCCGCAATGAACGCAAGCTGTCCATAATTCAGGAGTTTCTACTTCAATCCCCTTCATCTCACGAGCCCGTCTTTCAATTTGAGCTTCTTTTCTTTTATCAAACCATTCTTGTATTGTCATATTCTATACACATCCCGCCGCTAAAAACGACAGTCCTTCTCCTATTACAATCCACTTTCACATTTTACACCAAACATGAACGAAAGGATATGTTTTAATAATTTGTTACTTAATTGAAACCTAATTTTTTCATTCTGGTATTGACTTCTGTAAGCCATTTTTTGTGTTTTGCTTCAAGCATTAATTCTTTTATATTATCGTTATCCTGTGTTTTAACTTTGTTTAAAGGGCTTTTCTGAAATATATCAGATTTCGGCTGCCGATTGAGTTTTCCGCACCAGCTGGCAAAAATACCTTCGCTTTCAGAAGGAAGAGTAATTTTTCCCAGGTTTTCTGCATTGCCTATATTTACTGTTGTCTTAAGTTGATTTTTTATTAAAAGTGACATAATTTTCTCCTTGATTGTATGTTATATGAAAACATAAAAAAAAGTAATTTGCTACTAAAAAGGTCCGGTATTAAACCAGACCTTCTTTGAGAGCTTTTACTGCTGCCTGCGTTCTGTCGTCTACGACCAGTTTTTGAATTATATTACAGACGTGAGCTTTTGCAGTGTGTTCGCTTATTGTAAGCGTTTTTGCAATCTGGCTGTTGGACTGCCCGTCGACAACAAGCTTTAGAACTTCATATTCACGCTGAGTTAAGTTTGAATGATTTTCTTTAAATGCACTTCTTGACAACTGTCTTGAAGGGATTACGCCGCTGTTCTTATCGCGAATGAATGGTACAACGTGCGGGTCTATCCACATTGCACCTTCTTTTATCATTTTTATAACGCTCATCAAAAAGTCGGTGCTTATATCTTTGATTACATAAGCACTTGCTCCGGCGCTAAGCGAGGAATTGAGTTCTTCTTCTGATATGTGTGAGGTAAGCATTATTACTTTGATATTATTGTTATGTTCAAGTATTTGTTTTGCAGCTTCTATACCTGAAATATCAGGGAGTCCTATGTCCATAAGAACAATATCGGGCTTTATAAGCTTTGCTTTTTCTACAGCTTCTTTGCCGTTTACTGCCTCGCCTATTATTTCCAAATCAGGGTAGTCTGAAAATAATGATTTTATACCAATACGCATTAGTTTTTGGTCTTCAACAAGCAATATTTTTATTTGCATAAAAAAATACTCCTTTCCAGAGTAATATTAAAACCTTTTTCGCTCAAATTAAATTGTAGTGATAAATATAGAAAAAGCTAATGCTTTTGTTTTTAAATTTAGAAGTATTTTTTTAATGATTCCTGCAAATCCAAAATTTTAACATGGTTTTCAAGCATAGCTTGATTTCGTCCTTCGTAAGCCTGTGTGTAATTATCATTTTTATCAATTGCAAGGTTAAAATTTTCAACAGCTTCGTCGAGTTTATCCTGAAGGTAATATGCCATTCCGATAAGTGTGTATTCGACTTCCTGTGCTTCGGAGAATTCTAGCGCTTTCCGGTAAAATTCTATTGCTGTATCATAATCTCCGCTGAACTGTTTCATACAACCCAGACCGCGCAGGACTGTTGGATTTTGCGGGTCAATTTTGAAAGCTTCCTCAAGAGTTTCAATACCGGATTTGTAATCATAACGGTCATACTCTTCTTTTGCTTTAGTTATAAGGGTAAGAAGCTTAACTTTTGTATTCATCCTCCGGAAGAAACCGGAAATTTCTTTTAGACGATTTAACTCTTCACTCATGATATCGTGTGCATTTTTTCAAAAATGCCTTTTTTCTGAACCCAAACTTCGACTTCAAGTTTGTTGCCTTCTTCAATTAGTACGTTTTTGAGTTCTTTGAAGTTCAATTCGGCATTTTTTATATCGCAGAGCATAAACATAACAAAGTGTCCCTGCATTAACGTCTGTTTGATATCTTCGATGTTAACCCTGTATTTAGCAAGAACAGTTGAAATTGAGGAAACAATCCCGACTTTGTCTGAACCTGATACTGTAATAATTATTTTGTAATCGTCCATTCCGTGCTCTCCTTTATTTATACTATGTATTATAAAGGTTTAATGTAGTATAAGTCAATGCGTGAAGGTGAAATCTAAAAAATAGGGAAGCACTTAGCTTCCCAATATCATGTCAGAGTTGTTAATTTTTTGTTTTCATTCCTTTCCAAACATATGTAGAGCATAATCCGGATTTGTTCATGTATCTGCTCAAGTTAGTTTTAAAAAAAAGAAAATCAGTAATGTAAGGCTCAGCAATCATTCTACCGTAGTGGTCAACACTGTAAACTTTCAGGAAAAGTTTATGTTGTTGTCCGATTTTGTCTTTAAGAATTTCTCTGGCTTTTATTCCATTGCAAACGACTTGATCTTCTGTGATGTTAAAATATTTAGCTTGCTTAGCACTTCTGTTGTTTTGCTTAGCTTCAAAACAGTCAATTCCGTACAGCCTGACTCTGTAACTGCTTTTGTTAGAATTAACCTGAATAGTATCCCCATCAACGACATATTCGAAATCAACAGGCAGAAGCGGCGTGCAGAAAGCATACTGCGAGATGAATAAAAGACTAAAGAAACATAATAAAAGCTTTGTTTTCATATTACCTCCTTAACTATATAGCATACGTTAATTGTATTATTTTACAAAATGCGTATTAATATTTTACGCTAAGATTAATGATTTGTCTAAGAAAATTGTAATATTTCGTAATATTTATTCTTTTTAGAGCAACACTTTTCTTTTTAAAAAGACAGTAGTTTCAAGAAATAAAAAAAATGTTACATTTATAAAACTAAAACAAATTGTATTTACATAGGTTTATCCAGATGAATAAAAAAACATCAAGAGAAGAAAAAGCGAAATTTTGGAAAGCTCAAATTGAAAGTATAATTAAATACGAAATAGGTTCCAACCAGTCAAAAATTCTACGAGAACTTGTTTTGGAATATGGGTGGAAGCCGAGTCGTTCCAGTTTTTCTACAAGATTGAGTAAAGGTTCACTGACACTGGTAGAACTATCAGAAATTCTTGAGCTCTGTAATAAAAAACCTCCTAAGTTATTTGAATAAATACTTATATTGTATAAATATACGAAATGTGTATAGTGTTTTGCATTTAATGATAATACTCTTATAATATGAATAAGACTGATAATATCTATGGAAAGAGATTAAAGGAACTGAGAGATAGAAAAAATTTAACTCAGGAATTTATTGCAAATTCAGTCAATATCAGAACAGCATCCATTAGTGATTTTGAAAATGGTAAAACAAGTTTGAAAATTAATATATTAAGAGATATATGTAACGTACTTAATATAACTATGAAGGATTTTTTTGACTTTGATACAACAACCCCAAGTACTGAAAATAAAGAATTAATTACAGAAATTAGTTCACATCTTGCAGATTTGGATAGTAAAAAGCTAAAGTATATTAAAACTATGATAATTATGTTTAAACAGGATTAAGAAAGTATAAAAATATTGAAATTATGATATTTGATTTTGATAAAATTAAGTTTGGAAAAAGAATAAAAGAACTCAGGGTGGCACAGGGTTTGTCGCAGGATGATTTATGCAACAAAGTAGAAGGGCTTGAACCATCATATCTAAGTAAAATTGAAACAGGGAAATATGCACCTGCTTTGCCAACTTTTTTTAAAATAATAAATGCACTAGAAACTAATCCGGATAATTTTTTTGATTATAAGCATTTAGTAACGGAAAAAGAGTTAGATAGTGCCTTGTTACATGAATATAAAGAATTGCCTTTGAAAAAGAAAAGAATATTATATCGTTATATTCAAATTTTGAAAGAATATAATTAAAGAAATATATAAGTTATGGTAGATGATTTTGATAAAAAGAAGTTTGGTAAACGGTTAAGACAATTAAGGCTGTCTAGAAATTTATCTCAAGACCAATTATGTGACAAGCTTGATATGAATGCTTCCATGCTAAGCAATTTTGAAACTGGTAAAAACGCTCCGGCATTAGAAACAATGATTAAAATTTCTAAGGCTTTAGATGCTGAACCTAATGAAATGTTTGATTATTCGCATTTTAAAACTCCCAAAGAGCTAGAAACAGAACTTTTAGAAATATTTAATAGTCTTTCTACCGAGAAGCAAATGGTTTATTATCGAATAATTAAATTGCTGCAAGAATAACTTAATCCACCCACTTGAAAATTCTGCAAAATAGGTTAAAATGAGAATACAGGCATGGGTGGCGTTAACACCCAAACCTGCGTCCTATTTAAAGGACTTTGCAAGTGAGAACTATTATTAGCAATAATAATAGTTCTTTTTCGCTAATTTTAATTATCATTTTTACCTCCTTTCGTTAGCGAAAATAATAATCAAAATCTTTAGCCTGTATTCTGTTTTTATTTTAACAAATATTCCAAAATATATCAATAAATCATTTTAAGTTATAATATTCATATGAAGTATGAAGATGCAATAAAACTTATAACGGGAAAAAGCAATTTTTATATAGATTTAGGACTGGATAGGATTTCTGCTGTACTTGATAAGTTTGGAAACCCTGAGAACAGTCTGAAATTTATCCACGTTGCCGGAACAAACGGAAAAGGTTCTGTGTGTACAATGCTTGCATCAATTCTTCAGGAAGCAGGATACAAGACCGGACTTTATACAAGTCCGCATATCTGGGAGTATACTGAAAGGATTAAGGTTAACGGCGAAGATATTCCGAAGGAAACTTTTGCTGAATATGTTCAGATGATTACCGGAACAGGCATACATTTAACCGAGTTTGAAATTCTTACGGTTATGATGTTTTTGTATTTTAAAGAAAAAAATGTAGATATTGCCGTCCTTGAAACCGGTCTGGGCGGGAGGCTTGATGCTACTAATGTAATTAAACAAAATCTCTGTTCAATAATTACGCATATTGACCTTGATCATACAGACAGGCTGGGTAATACAAAAGATAAAATTGCTTATGAAAAAGCAGGAATTATTAAAAAAGGGTGTCCTGTTATTACTGCAGAAGGCTATGAAGCAGTGAGAGATAAAGCTGATGAATGCGGCTCAATGTTCATACTTACAAACCCGTATGTTAATCCTGAATTTATTGATGCTCTGGCGCTCAAAGGAAATCAGCAGGTTGAAAATCTAGCCCTTGTTATTAATGCCGTAAACTATCTGTTTAAAGATATTGACAATAAAACTATTATTGAAGGGTTGAAAAAGGTAAAAAATCCTTGCAGGTTTGAATATGTACAGGGGAAAAATCTTATAATTGACGCTTCACACAACCCTAATGGTATTGAGGCTCTGAGAGATAACCTTGATTGGTTTTTTCCGCATGAAAAAAGGCGTTTTGTTTTCGGGTGCTTAAAAAATAAAGATTACTCAAGAATGATGAATATACTTTTTCGGGAGGGTGATGAAATTTATCTTAACGGATTTGATTATCCGAACGCGTGCACGTATAATGAACTTATACAGAAATGTCCGTATCCGGCTGAAATATATACGGACGAATTTGTTCTCAAGCCTGATAGGTTAAACATAATATGCGGGTCTTTTTATATGATTGGAGGTATGGAATGGGTGAAATCTCTTCCAGTTTAGAGGATTATATTGAAGCTGTTTACAGCATTTATATTAAAGATAACAAGGTAAAGGCTGTTGATGTTGCAAGACGCCTTAATGTTTCGCGTGCATCTGTCACCGAGGCGCTTCAGAAGCTTGAACAAATCGGGCTTATAAATTACGGACATTACGGCACAATTTCTGTTACAGACGATGGGGTTAAAAAAGCAAAAGAAGTTATAAAAAAACACGAAACACTTTCGGATTTTTTTGAAAATATTTTAGGTATCGAACACGAACTTGCGGAAGAAACTGCTTGCAAGATTGAACATGTTATTGATAACAGAATTTTAAAAAAGCTTGAACAGCATATAAAAAACTACAGGTTTAAATAGTAATCTTTGAGAAGCTTTGCATCATCCTCAATATTCGGACTTTCGCATACAACAGCACCTTTAACATCAAAAGTTTTGAATGCTTTCAATAAATCCTTGTAGTTAAAATCTGATTCTTCAAGGTTAAGATGTTTCTTTTCTCCCTTTGCGCCGTATTCAATTCCTGCAATGTGTGCGTGGAAATTATTAAGCGCAATTTGTCCGAGTTCTTTACCTATTTTTTCAAAAATTGCACAGAACTCATCATAGGTATTGGAAATTCCGTTGTAACGTGCGTGCAAATGTGAGAAATCAACGCAAGGAAGAACTGTTTCAAACTCTTTTGACAGCCTGATAATTTCTTCTAAATCTCCCCACTGCGTAGCTTTGCCGGTTGTTTCCGGCCTAATCCAGATTTTGTTTCCGCCTTTTGCAAGAGTGTCTGTAATCTCTTTAATTTTAGATTTTATATTGTTGTAAACAAGCTCTGCATCTTGTTCAAGATAGTATCCGGCATGAAAAGTGATACTGAAACCTCCAAGCTCATTTGCAACTTCCGCAGTTTCAATAATTCTTTGGACGCTTGCTTCAAGCTTGTCTTCTTCTCTTGCGTTAAGATTTACGTAGAAAGGTGCGTGAGCTGTAATAACTTTTGTTGCTGCGCTGACTGCATCACGGCTTTTGTCGCTTATTCTAACCCCGCGTACAAATTCAAGCTCAAGTCCGTCAAGATTCATTTCATCAAGTATTTTAAATCCTGCTTCGTATCCTTTGTTTCCGGCTCTTAGCGGAATGCCGGCTGTTAAGAAGTTTAATTTATCCATTTTTTACCTTTTTTCTAGTAGTTATACTTTGAGGATGGCCTGGAGTTGTTATTTTGGCTTGTAGTATGATGATTGCCATCCGACTATTTGTCTACGTGCGTAGCACTTTTTCTAGTAGTTTTGCTTTGAGGGAAACCGGGAGTTTTAATATAGACTTGTAGTTTTAACATTTGTTTCCCGCCTTAAGGTTCTTTTCTTTTTGGTAACTTTTTCTTTTTAGTAAAGAAAAAGTTACTTGAATTCTTCTCCGATTTTCGGGTTAACAATTCTGATAAAATCTTTGCTGTCGCCCATGAAGAAGCTTCCAAACTGCATTACTGTCGGTACAACGAGTCCTTTTGAAGTTGCAATAAAGAACTTATCATCCTCGATTTTTGCAACAGTACCGGCAGGATGCGGAACGCAGAAGGCATCTGAGGCGACTTCTACTTTCATAATTTTCATCATGTTCCCTCTGAAAGTTGTACTTGCAAGAATAAACGGATTCAATGCACGTACAAATCTTTCGATTTCCTCTGCGGTTCTGTTGTAATTGATGAACAATTCTTTTTCGCTCAGTCCTTTTCCTGAAACAAAATCACCGACCGGCTGCTTAATTCTAGGAAGCGGCTGATTTTCATATGCTCTCAAAACTTGCAGCAAAAGCTCTATTCCGAGAACGTTTAATTCATTAAATATTGTCCCCATCGTTGCCTTTGAATGGATATGATAAGGTTTTTGAGCAATAATATCACCTGTATCAAAGCTTTCATCCATAAAATGAATTGTAACACCAGTTTCGGTTTCACCATTGATTAATACTCTTGAATACGGGTTTCCGCCTCTGTATTTTGGCAGCATGGACGGGTGTACGTTAATAAATCCATCTTTTGTTGATTCCAAAAGAATGCGCGGTATTTTGTAATTAAAAGAACACACGACTGCTGCATCAACATTAAGAGCGCGTACAGCTTCAATAAGCTGGGGTTCATCAAGTTCATCATAGTCAATATAATTCAACCTTCTTGATTGAACAAAAGTTTTGAAATCATAGTACATGTTGTGGTCTTTTTTAGGCCCTAGCACTCCTACGATATTAACTCCGGACATCAAAAGCCCGTCAAGCCCGATATAAGCCATATCAGGTATTCCGACAAAAAGTATTCTTTTTTTGAACAGAGTTCTATTAAACATTAAACTTTAACCTTAATCATCTCTTCCAAAATCTTTGAGCAGTCATTAACCATGTTTGTGCAATGCGCTTTTCTTTCAGGCGAAGCCATATCAAGACCGGCAGTTAAAACTCGGCAGCAGGTTGCTTTGTGGTTTTTCTTAAATTCTTCAATAAATTTTTTTGCAGCCACTCTTGCATTGCTGCGTCCGAGGACATAGCCGAGAACCATTTGTGAACCTGCTATTGCTCCGCACAAGCAGCCCGAACCCATTCCGCCGGAGAAAGACGTAGCAACAGAAAGCAATTCCTCCGGAACAAGTCCTTTTTCAATTGCTTCCATTATTATGCTTTCAGAACATGAATAACCATTGTTAAAATACTCAGCTGCTTTCATTTTTTAATCCTCGTTTGATACTATATTACCATTAAACAGGATTTTATACCAGAGTTTTTAGGCTTTTGTATTAACTTTGCTTTGTCTTGCAGCTTTTCCGTACTGTTCTAATTTTGCTTCATATAGATGGTTATAATACTTTCTTGCATCTCTTGCACGGTATTCTGGATTAATTTTCTTGTCTTCTGCAATTTTAGCTTCGGCTTTTTTAACCATAGAAATGATATCTTTAACTTCAAACATTCTGGAATTATCTGCATTACGCTTTTTAAGCAGATAATTTACATACTTTCTGTTGCTTCCATTTATGAGGAGGTATAAGTCAAGTGCATCTTTGTTTGAAGAATTTATACGGTGTTTTCCAACAGCTCTATCAGCTTTTCTTGTATCAGCTATTGATGAGAAAATTTCCGGAAGCATGCCCAGACGCATTTTAGTTGCGTTTTTGCCGTAAGCTTCGCGCTGTTTGGCAAAAGTCTTTTCACCGAGTTTGGAGGTTAAAATTTCAAAAATATTTTTTCTGACCTCTTCTTTCGGATCTGTCTTTACTTTTTGAACTTCAGGTTTTATCTCAACAACAGGTGTTTCTATTATTGGTTTTATTTCAGGCTTAGGTTCAACAATATTCAAACGTTTGTATTGTGCTATTTTGAAATCATTAACAAGTCTGGTTATTGCTCTGGAGATAAAGTTTTTAGGTTTTGCAAAGCCGTATTTTTCAGCTGACTTTCTGCTTTCTCTGATTCTTGCAGTTTCAAAGAACGGATTTTCAATCTCTTTTTCCAGAAGTGATAATCTTTCTGCATTCCTTGTTGTTTGATTAAGTATATTTTCTGCATTTTTACTGAACATATTGAGCTTAACTGCCGGAATACGCGCGAAAATTTCATTAAGCTCTTTAATATTTTTGATAGGAACATCACTTTTGACAATTTTTCTTACAAAGTTTTCAGCATTTTTATCACGGTCTATAGTGTCAAATAATTTATTTAATTCTGTGAGTGTTTCATTATTTTTTTCCGGAGTTGTCTTTGGAATGTATCTTTCCGGATAACTGTCCATAATTATTGTTCTTAATTTATAATTCTTATCTGTTGTAGATTGGAATAGCTGCATTAATTTTTCATCAATACCGGTTGATGCAATATTCCTCTGTATGTAGAAATTAGAAAGAAGTGAATCAATTACTTTGCCTCTTGCTTCTGTAAAATCCTCGGCGAATATTTTTGAGTTAAAAACTTCTGAGTTTTCAAAAGGAAAGTTGCTAATGAGTCTTCTTTGTTTTAAAAGTGCGTCGTACTTTTTATGATTATAGGTTCCATCTGAAACCATTTTGTCCAAATTTTTAACGGCGTCGCTTTCATTTCTGTGAAGTTTTAAATAAGATTTGTATTTTGCAAAGTTACTAACATATTTTTTACTATTTTCAGATTCAAGAAGTTCTGGTATTAAGTTCTCATAAGTATGTCTGTGCTCTCCGATAACTTCACGGTTTACCTGATATGCAAAAGCAGTACGTTTAGTTTTATTTCGGGTGCCGGAGAAAATTCTTCCGAGAGCTTCCATTGAGCCGTTGAATTCATAAATAAGTCTGTTATGTATATAACCCGGATTTGTAACATTAATAAAAATCTGATTTACTAATGAAGAACTTTCACGCTCAGCCGGTTTGCGGTGATAGTTGTCTTTATTGTATTTATCTGCAAGTTGTTTGAAAAATCCGACTCTTTTCTGTCCTGCTGTTTTTGTTAGTTCAATAACATCCTTTGCTTCTTGATGTGTAACATTGGCAATAAATTCTGATGCAACAATTCGTGCCTTTTTGTTATATTTTGATAAGCTTAAGCCTTTGAAATGAGGGTTATAATTATTGATATGATTCATGATGCTTCCTTTATTAATGTCATTACTTATTTCTTTAAAACACGTAAAAATAAAATTTGCCAGTAAGGAAAAAACTATTTCTTTAAACTATTTAAATAATTTTTTGCAGCTTTTTCAGCTGTGTAGTTCAAAATTGTTTTGTAAGAATTATTTAGGATTTCCTGCTGATTGTGCGAATTAATAATTTCTTCAATAATTCCATCTTTCCAGAAAAAACCGTTTTCGTTATTTTTGATAATTCCTGCAATACCGTCATTTTCTGTGCAAACAGTAATGCATCCTGATGCCATTGCTTCAAGATAGACCATGCCGAAAGTTTCATTAATGCTCGGGAGTGCAAAAATATCGGCTTTTCTCATCTCTGCAAGAACTTGTTCATGTCCCATACGGCCTAAAAATACCGGCTTTTGTGAAATGCTTTTCAATCTTTTTAAATCTTTTCCGTCACCGATAATTCTGAGTTCTACATCAAGATTTTCACACTCTCTGATAACCTTGTCTATATTTTTGCGTCTGATTAAATTTGCGCAGGTTAAAACTTTCACTTTTTTGTCAGGTTGCCAGAGCCGTTTAGTTATATAATTTTCATTTATACCGGAATAGCAGACAAAAGTTTTTTCTTTGTACTGAGGATAAAGTTTCAGAAATTTGTTTTTTAAAACCTCAGAACGGCATGCGATTTTTTTTGCGTTTTTATGTGCCTTTTCCAGTTCTGTTTTGAAATAAATTGAATACAAAGGATTGGTTAAAACTTCTAAGTCCGAAACGTGGACTCCTGCAATAAAATCTAAACCGAGCCTGTTTGCAAAAATTTCACCGCTTGGCATATGTGCGGCTATGAAATCTGCATTCCAATCCGTTCTTATCTTATCTTTAATATTTCCCCAAAACGGAAAAAAATAATTAATATTTTCTACGTTTCCATAAATTCCGCTATTGTAAAAAGGCTTTTTTCTCACAAACGAATTTAATAAAAAATTCGGCTTGATAACTTGAACCTCATGCCCCTCTTTTTGCCAGCATTCAACAAAATTTTTTATTGTTTTCGGTGTATTTTTTTCGTTTTCCCTGACAGGATATAAATCAGTAATAACAAGAATGTTCATTAGATATCCGTGTATTTATTCCTTTCAAAAAATAGAATGTTAATTAACGAAAATCCCATTACGACAACAAGCAGAACTACTGCTAGTGCTGAGGCGTAACCTAAATCAAGATTTTCAAACGCGCGTTCATAAATATAATAAACAATTGTCTTTGTAGAATTCAAAGGTCCTCCCTTTGTCATAACATAGATTTCTGCAAAAACTTTCATCGCGGAAATTGTACTTATAGTAGATACAAGCGCAATTGTCGGCATTATGTGCGGAATAGTAACAGTCAAATGTTTGGTGATAAAATTTGCACCATCAATATCACATGCTTCATACAAATCTTGAGGTACACTCATTAAAGATGCAAGATAAATCATCATGTAATATCCGATACCCTTCCAGATAGTAACTAATGCAACAGAAAAAAGAGCCCACTTTGTATCTACGAGCCAGCCGATAGATTTGATATGAAATAATGATAATATATAATTTAAAATACCCTGACCGGCGTAAAGCCATTTAAAAGCAATTGCTGCAACTACGATTGACACAATTACCGGAAGATATAAGAGTATTTTGTAGAGAGTTATTCCTCTTATTTTCTGATTTATCAATATTGCCAGAAAAAGAGGAAATGTTACAAGAAAAGGGACTGCAATTACAAGGTACATAAAAGTATTGAACATGACTTTGTAAAAAACAGGTTCTTTAAATAGTTTTATATAATTATCTGCTCCGACGAAATTTGGATTATAGAGGCTTGAAGAATAATCGAAAAAACTTAATCCAAAAGTTTGAAAAAACGGAATAAAAAAGAATACTATCATAACTGCAGCAGCAGGAAGTAAAAATAAATAAGGCGTGTATTTTTTATAATAATTCATAGATTTATTATCTTACACATAAATGAATGTTGCAAGAATATTACGATTACCGTAAAAAAAAGATTGTCAATAGAATTTTTATGTATTATAAACGTAAACTTTTGTTAATTCGGTTTTTTCTTTGCAGGCATGGGGAGCATGGGGAATTGTAAAAATTTTTACGAAATTATTTACTTGATAAAAAGATAAGAAAATTATACTATATACACATACCTGAAAGGAGTGATGGCTGCTAGACTCGGGGGGAGTCAAAGATAGAAAAAAGATTTAAAATTTTTAGAACATTTACAACAAAAAACACAAATCAATTTTAACAAAACATTTACCTGATTAAGAGATTAAATTATTGGAGATTTGAGGACTCAAAAGATTTTTGGGGTAGGAGATTATTGGGTTAAAAAGACTTTCCTGTTTATGGAAAGTCTCTTTTTATGTGCTAAAATTGCTTTATGGAAGAAAAAGAAACAAAAAAGATTATAGGTTTGATGTCCGGAACCTCCTGCGACTCAATTGACGCCGGACTTTGTGAAGTTTATCCGGATATGTCGGTAAAACTTATTCACGGTATAAATTATTCGTATCCTGAACATATAAGAGCAAAACTTTTTTCAGCTTTTAGAGGAGATCTTTCTGTAAAAGATTTGTGCCAGCTTAATTTTGCTGCAGGCAAATGTTTTGCTGACGCTGCAAATACACTTATTGCAGAATTTGGCAAACCTGATTTGATTTCAAGTCATGGCCAGACAATTTATCATTATCCTTTTGATGAAAAACTTGACGGAATTTCTTTAAAGAGTACTTTACAGATTGGCGAAAGTTCTGTAATTGCGCATGAAACAGGATGTATGGTTGTTTCAAACTTCCGGGAAAAAGATATTGCAGCAGGCGGACAGGGAGCACCGCTTGTATGTTTTGCTGATGAAAAATGGTTTAAAAATTCACTCGTTCAGAATATCGGAGGAATTTCTAACGTAACGGTTGTGTCTGATGATTGTGAAACTTTTGGATTTGATACCGGATGCGGAAATATTATGATTGATTATTGTACGCAAAAATTCTTCGGACAAAAATATGATAAAGATGGGACAATTGCTTCAGAAGGAAATATTTGCGAAAGCTGGCTGGATTGTCTTTTGCAGGACGAATATTATTTTATAGACCCTCCAAAAACTACAGGCAGAGAATATTTTTCAAACAAATATATCGAAAATATTTTGAAGACAGCGCCTTCTGAACCAAAGGATATTATTACTACACTGACTGCGCTTACAGCAAAAACAATTGCTCAGGCTTATGAAAGATTTGTTTATCCGCAGACTCATGTAGATACTGCAATAATAGGCGGCGGAGGGGCTTATAATAAAACAATGATGAAATTCTTGAGAAATTATCTTCCAAAACATATTGAATTAAAAACCCATGAGGATTATGGAATTTCTAATAACTTCAAAGAGGTTATGGCATTTGCGCTTTTAGGCTACTGCAACTATTACGGCATTCCAAATAATCTGCCGTCATGTACGGGTGCAAAAAAACGTACTATTCTCGGCAAAATTACTTACTAAACTTCTTCAATATAATTGAAGTATTTATTCCTCCGAATGCGAAGTTATTGGTCATAACGTATTCTGTCTCTATAGCTCTGCCTTCATTCTGAATATAATCTAACTTACCGCAGTTTTCGTCAATTTCTTTCAGGTTAAGAGTTGGATTGAACCATTTTTTATTCATCATCTCTACGGCAAGAATTGTTTCAATAGCTCCGCAGGCGCCCAGTGTGTGGCCTGTATAGCTTTTTATAGAACTTATCGGAACTTCTCTTTTAAAAACATTTTCTGTTGCTAAAGATTCTGCAATATCTCCGTTAAGCGTTCCTGTACCGTGTGCGTTAACGTAACCTATTTCACCAGCAGAAACTCCTGCACTTTCGAGAGCCTGCTTCATAACCTCGGCCATCATATCTTTATTCGGGTTTGTAATATGTGTTCCGTCTGTGTTAGCTGCAAAACCTGCTATTTCAGCATAAATCTCCGCACCTCTTGCTTTAGCATGTTCATATTCTTCTAAAATAAGAGTTCCTGCTCCTTCTCCTATTACAAGCCCGTCACGTTTTTTATCAAACGGTGAAGGCGTAAGCTCCGGCGTATTATTCTTACTGCTTGTCGCATAAAGTGTATCAAATACACCAACTTGTGTCGGGTGGATTTCTTCGGCGCCTCCGGCTATCATAACGTCCTGATAACCATCTTTAATCGCTTCATATGCGTATCCGATGCCCATTGAACCCGAAGTACAGGCGGTTGAGGTCGGGATTAATCTTCCGTGTGTTTAAAAATAAAGAGAAATATTTACAGCTGTTGTCTGAGGCATCATTTTGATGTAAGAACCTGAATTCAGGAGTTTAACCTCCTTATCAATACACATTGAATAGAAATCAAGTATTGCGTCCAGAGAACCTGTTGATGAACCGTAACTTACGCCGGTTCTTCCATTTGTAATAACTTTATCGCCTGAAAGTCCGGAATTACGCAGAGCTTCTTCTGCTGTAACAACAGCCATTAAAGCTACATTTCCCATTGTGCGTCTTACTTTTCTTGTGAAGTGTTCAGGAATTTCAAATCCTTTTGCAAATGCGCCCAGAGAAGTATTTAAACGTTCGTATTCTTCAAGTTTTTCCCAGTGTTCTACGCAGTTTTTATATATTTTTAATCTTTCAAACGCATCTTTTACAGTAGAACCGAGCGGGGAAGTTATTCCCATTCCTGTAATAACAACTCTTCTCACAGATAAAGCCCTCCGTTAACAGCGATTACCTGACCTGTAATGTATCCGGCATCCTCACTAAGGAGATAATTAACAAGGCTTGCAACCTCTTTTCCGCTTCCCATACGGCGCATAGGTATTTGTTTAACTGCTTCTTCCGGCAGTTCTTCTGTCATATCAGTTTCAATAATCCCGGGTGCAATGCAGTTAACTGTAATTTTGCGTTTTGCAACTTCCTGGCTTAAAGCTTTCGCAGCTCCGATCAGGCCGGCCTTTGAGGCGCTGTAGTTAACCTGACCTCTGTTTCCGCACTGGCCGGAAATTGAAGACATTACTATAATTCTTCCTCTCTTTTGCTGTATAAGAGGCATAATAATCGGCTTTAAGACATTATAAAATCCGCCAAGATTGGTATCAAGAACGTCATCCCATTCTTTGTCTTCCATTGCGGGAAACGGATTATCTTTTGCTATGCCTGCATTTAAAACAATTCCGTAATAAATACCGTTTTTTTCAATATCCGTAATAAGTGCATGTTCTGTTTCTTCCCTATTTTTAATGTCAAATGCGACAGTACGTGCTTCTACGCCCTTTTGAATAATTTGTTCTTTTAAAGAGTCAAGCCTTGAAGTATTTTTTGAACAATGCAGAACTATATTGTAGCCGTTTTCTGCGAGATATAAAGCTGTTTCACGCCCGATACCTCTGCTTGAGCCTGTAATTAAAATCCATTTATTCATGGGTACTCCTTTTAATCACTTAATTACTTCCACTAACATTTACCCCTGCACTTGTAATTTCTTCACCGCTATTATCATATATTAAACAATCAAAAGCGGCAATTTTGTTATCAGTGAATACTTCTTTTACAGTGACTTTATATTCTTCATTCTTTTCAAAATAAGGAATTTTGTTATTATACAGCCTTGTTCCCAGCAGTAAGCCGGGTTTTGGCTCTTTGCAGTTATTTTTAAAATAGGCATAACATCCGATTGCCTGTGCCATAAATTCAATACCGGTAAGAGTATTTATTCCCTTTCCGGCCTCATAAAATATCTTTTGCTGATTTACCTTAAATACAGCTGTAAGCGTGCCGTTTTTAATGTCCATCTCCAGAATGTCATCAAGCAGTATCATTGGCGGTTTGTGCGGCAGTATTTTTGTTAAGTCGTACATATCTTTCTCCTTAATACTATAGCGCAGTTTGTTCCTCCAAATCCAAAAGATGTGGAAAGACAGGTTTTTACTTCTCCTGATTTTGTACTCTTATCTGCAAGAAGGATTTTAGGAAGTTTTTCGTCGTATTCACCGTCGTATATGTGTGGAAAAACTTTATCTATGCCCTTTTCTAAAAGCCTGCAGCAGAGTGCTGTTTCAATGCTTGCAGCTGCACCGAGGCAGTGTCCTGTGAGCGGCTTTGTTGAACTTGCAGGTACTTTAGCGCCAAAAATATTATAAACAGCTCTTGCTTCCATTAAATCATTAGCCTGTGTGCCTGTTCCGTGCAGGTTTATGTAATCAATATCTTCCGGCTTCATCTCTCCAAGGGCAAGCCTTATTGCTTTTTCAGCTTCAATTCCTTCCGGATCTGGAGTTGTTGAATGATAGTAGTCTGTAGTTTCTCCGATTCCGGTAATTTCTATACCTTCACCTTCTTTAGATACTATAAAAGCTGCTGCACCTTCTCCGATATTAATTCCGCATCTGTTTTTACTGAACGGATTTGCCGGCTCTCCGGATAATATTTCAAGTGAATCAAATCCGTAAACAGGAAGTTTGGCAATTGAATCAACACCAATAACAAGAACTGTTCTGGCTATTTCCTTTTCGAGAAGTTCTTTTGCGATAGAAAAAGCTTTTATGCCTGAAGAACAGGCGGTCGAAACTGATGTATAGAAATTTGTAAACCCGAAATATTTATGTACAAATTCTGCTGGATTTCCGATTTCAAAATGCTTAGGGTTTCTGCTTGTTTCGTACTCCTCAACTCCCGAATTTGTAGTCGCTGCAACTATAGCAGTCGAATTTTTATCAAGCGTTTCTATTTCAAGCGGTTTCAATACTTTCAGAATAAGCTGATTGGCTCTTATGTTGTAATTTTCCTCTTTGATTTCTTCAAGGGGGGTATTAATACATCCGAGGCGTCTTGAATTTCGCAGTTCAAAACATCCGGCATCACCGTTTAGAGCCTTGTTAAAGACTTCTTCAATATTATCCCCGAGGTTACATATAGCATTGTATTTTGTTATAATCATTTATTGTATAATTTTAGCATGAAATTCTATATCAAAGATTTTTGTTACATTAAATCAGCGGAAGAAATTGACGTATCTTCAATTCCTCCGCTTGTAAGAAGAAAGCTGAGTCCGATTGATAAAGCAGCTTTGAGTACAATGATTAAAGTTTTTGATAATAACGTGGAAGAAATAGTTTTTTCATCCCAATATGGTGAGCATACAAGACTTGATACCCTTATTACACAGTATAAAGAAGCCGGAGAAGTATCTCCTGCTCAATTCTCCGGCTCTGTCCATAACTATCCTGCCGGATTTTTTACGCTGATTAATAAACTTAATATTCCGTATTATGCACTTTCAGCCGGAGAAAATTCATTCTATGCCGGACTGGTGAAATCAGTTATATCAGGAAAAGAAACGATGTTTACTTATGCTGATACGTACAATGAAATAAAAGCAGTATCTGTATTGATTTCTCCATCAGGGGGAAATCCTGTAACATTAAAAGAAGTTGATTATGAAAATTTTATTGAAATTTTAATGCAACTGTAATATACCAGAATCAGGAGGTGCTTATGTATCAAGTTTATATTGACAAACCATCGTATTTTGAAGCAGAGATGGCTGCAGAGTTTAAAGATTTGGAAAGTGCAGAAGCATTTGCACTCAAAGAAAAAGCAGCTGACAGCGAAGTTAGTTACGAAATAAAAGAAACTAACGGCTGTGTAAACAGCTACGGAGAGCAGATTGCAATACTTGTTAAGCGCGGTTAATCAAGTTTCATAATTTCCGCAAGGTCGAATTCTTTTTGCGTAAATCTGGTTTTCTTCATGTTAAAGCTTGAACCTGTTTCAATCTTATTAATTTTATTAGCAATATCATCGCTGAATATGGTTAATTCAACAATGCTGGAAAGCTTATCTTTAATAAAACCAAGGTTAGAGTAATATTTTTTAGCTTCGTTATTTAATCTTTCAGCCTTTATGTCTGCGCTCACATCACCGCGGCTTTTTACATGTTTTAACATTTGAAGCAGGAGTGATTTTCGTCCCATATTCTGTATACCGTTTTTAAACATATAAAGCGTGTTAAGACAAATATCTCCGTAGTCGGAGTAATCTGCAATTCCAGCAATATTTTTGTTGTCTTCAATTGCTATTAAAACTTTATTATCACTATCTCCATCGTATTTAAGAGCTTTCTTCAAAGCTTCTTTTACGCTTGCTTTCTGGTCGCTGCCGGAAATCGCAAGTTTATCTTCCGGCAATTTGTGACCTTTCAAAAGGTTCAGAACCCGTTCGATAAAATTTTTATCATTTTTGTTTAATGAATAAATATCTATGACTGATTCCGCCCTGTTTTTTGCCGCAGTTGAAACGCTTCTGGATAAGTATCTTGCCTGAAAATTCGGCTGTGATATCTGATAATTAGTATTTTTTATTTGTATTTTTTCTCCTTTTTTTATTTGAAAACCTGAAAAAATTTTTTTTGCCTGCTATAATAATTTTATGGGGATGAGAAGAGGTTTAATACTTTTTATAACATTTATATTTTTAAGCTGTCCTTGTTTTGCGATAAAAATCGGACTCCAAACAAATGTAAATAAAACTTTTATCGGCGCATCTACAAAAGCACAGGTAATCAACTGTGATACAAACAAGCTTATTTTTGTGATGGAAAAAATGAAAGGCTATGAGATGAAGCCTTACCGCGGAGTAATTGCAATAAAAGTAAACGGCCAGTGGAATAAGATGAGTGCGTCCAAGATTGTTATAAAACCTGAAACAGGCGGTTTCCTGAGTGTTAAAAGAAAATGGTACCGCGGAAATTTTAAAATTATAAATGACGGTATGGGGCTTACAGTAATTAATGACATACCTCTTGAAAAATATTTAAGAGGGGTTGTTCCATCCGAAATGCCTTCAAGCTGGGAGCACGAAGCTCATAAAGCTCAGGCGATTGCAGCGAGAAGTTACGCAATTGCAAACAGAGGAAAACGTGCAAAATACGGCTATGACCTGAAAGATACTCCGGAAGATCAGGCATATGGAGGTGCAAGTGCTGAAAAAACAAATACAAATGAAGCTGTAGAAGAAACTTCCGGTATAGTTCTTGTTTGTCAGGGAAAAATTGTCCCTGCATATTATTCTGCGTCAGCAGGCGGTAAAACAAAAACCGGAGGACAGGTCTGGTCATCTGATTTGCCGTTTTTAAAATCTGTCCCATCTTTTGATGACGGCATAAAGAAAAACGGCCATGGAGTAGGTATGAGCCAGTATGGCGCAAATAATCTGGCAAAACGCGGTTATAATGCTTATCAGATTTTGAAATATTTTTATGCAAATACTAAGTTCGCAAGGGTTAAAGGTGAGTATTGATGAAAGTTGCACAGGTAAAAGAGAATAAAATTATTGTCAGTGAGATTGATGATATTAAATTAGATGGACGCAAAGGCGCAATTGTAATGACTTTAGGCTGCGGGCTCTGCGGTTCTGATATTGTTAAATTTAGACACAAAATCGTTCATGACGGCGCTGTTTTGGGGCATGAAATAGTTGCTGAAATTCTTGAAATAAACTCTGATACAAAGTTTAAAAAAGGTGATAGAATTGTCACATCGCACCACATCCCATGCGGAGAATGCAATTTCTGCAGACACGGCAATGTTTCAATGTGTGAGCACTTCAAGAAAACAAATATTTTTCCGGGCGGGTTCAGTGAAAAAGTTTTTGTATCTGAAGAACACTTGCAAAATGTTGCTTATCTTGTACCGGAAAATATGACAGATGAAGAGATATCATTTTATGAACCTCTCGGGTGCTGCATAAGAGCCATAAAAAGATGTGCACTTCAAAAAGATGATACAGCACTTATTGTAGGTCTGGGCTCAATAGGACTTCTTATGGGAGAAGGACTAAAAGCTATGGGTTATAAGGTTTATGGATGTGACCTGATACCTGAAAGAATTGAGCTTGCAAAAAAAATGGGTATTGAACCGTTTGATTTCAGCTTTGAAGTTGACGGGGTGTTTATGACATCCGGCGCTGATAAAGCAATTGATACAGCGTTGAAAGCAGTTCGTTCGGGCGGGAAAATTCTTGTATTTTCGAGTACTCCGCTTAGTAACGGCTATCCTAATAATGAAATTTATTACAAAGAACTGACTGTTTTAGGAAGTTATTCTCCTTCTCCGGCTGATTTGAAGGATTCTTTTGACCTTCTTGCTTCGGGCAAAGTTAATGTGAAGGGGCTTACAACTGTTTATCCATTGGATAAAATACAGCAGGCTTTTGACGATACAGTGGCAAATAAGATTTTTAAAGCATATATCAAAATCGCGGGTTAAAATCTTCATCCCATTCAATTTCGCCAATTGGGTCTAAACCATGGTAATGGTAAACGTTTTCAATATATTGCGGTTTAAACATTCCTTTTTTGCCTAAAATTTTGATAATTTCCGGCAGAAGTTTTGTGCTTCCTGCAATAGTTCCGTCAGCGGAAGTTGCCTTATCTCCATCATAATAAATTTTTGAATCCGCAAAGACCGTTTCTTTCATATCACTGTATGTTATAGGAAGAGCGTCGCTTATAAGTATAACTTTGTCTTCGGGTTTTGCCTTGAAAAACAGTTTTAAAGCATCGTCGCTGACATGAACACCATCTCCGATTATTTCTGCGTAAACCTCATCATGAATAAGCGCAGAAAGAGCTGTTGACATTCCTCTGTGGGTTATTCCTAACATTGCGTTGAATGTATGTGTTGCACCGTCAACGCATCCCCAGCCAGTACTGTGACCTGCCTGAACTTTGACTCCGCGCTCTTTTAAGTAATCAATCAAACCGCTGTCCAATTCCGGCGCAAGAGTCACAATTTTTATGAAATCATCCTCAATTTTTTGGAAGTTCTCAACAGTAAGCTCCAAAAAGTGCTCCGGATTATGTATTCCTTTCTTTACAGGGTTAATAAAAATTCCCTCAAGGTGTATTCCCAGAATAGCAGGACAACTTTTTGCAGCCTCTTTTATAATAGCGATTTGTCTGTTTATATTTTGCACAGAATCAGTTACGAGCGTCGGAAAAAATCCGCCTATACCGAGTTTACGGAGTTTATAAGACAGGCCGATAATGTCATCTGCCCCTGCCTTATTAAAATCAACGCCGTATGCGCCATGAAAATGCTGTTCAATCAATAAAGGTGTTTTCATTTTTTCAACCCTTGGGCGGGCTTCATGCCGCCTGACTACTAACTTATACTTTACCTCCGGGAAGCCCTTTTGAACGGACTACTATATAAAGATTTCTCTTGCTTTTTCTCTGTCATCGAAATGTATTGTTTCATTTGCAAGAATCTGATAATCTTCATGCCCTTTGCCCGCAATAAGAACAACGTCATTTTCTCTTGCAATTTTATGAGCTTCTTTTATTGCAAGTTCTCTGTCAGGTTCAACAATTACTTCATTAACGCTCTTCAAGCCGGCGAGAATATCAGTAATAATCTGCTGCGGCTCTTCCGAGCGCGGATTGTCGCTTGTTACAATAACAACATCTGCAAGTTCTTCTGCAATTGCTCCCATCTTAGGACGTTTAGTTGCATCTCTGTCACCGCCGCAGCCAAATAAGCATATTAATCTGCCGTCGCTAGGCGTAATATCTCTGGCAGCTTTCAAAACATTCTCCAAACCATCCGGCGTATGTGCGTAATCAACTATTACAGTAGGTTTGTTAACGATAACTTCAAACCTTCCTGCAACCCCTCCGATTTCTTCTAAAGTCTTAATTGATTTTTCAATATCCATTCCTAATGCGAGTGCTGTAGTGAGTGCTGCAAGTACATTATATACAGAGAACATTCCATTCATCTTCAGGTTAACCTTGTATTCTCTGTCCTTAACTATACATGTAAAAGATGCTCCGCTGTGGTTAAATACAACATCTTTAGCTTTTATATCTGCATCATTTTTAATGCCGTATGTATAAAGGCTTACAGTAGGTGAAACTGCGTTAATAAATCTCTCTGAATATTCATCATCTTTATTAATTACAGCAAAATCTCCAGCAACAAGGTTTTCAAAAAGAATGGCTTTTGCCTTGAAATAGTTGTTCATGGTGATGTGAAAATCTAAATGATCCTGTGTTAAATTTGTAAATACAGCTCCGTTAAAGTCGCAAAAATCAACCCTGTGCTGTGCTAATGCATGCGATGAAACTTCCATAACAACATTTTTGATACATTTTTCGTTTATATCTTCTAAAAGTCTTTGCAGTTCAGGTGCCTGCGGTGTAGTATGCTTAGCGTCATGATAAGTGTCGCCGGAGAAAAATTTGTGTCCAAGCGTGCCTATAAGAGCACATTGCTGTCCGTTTGCTTCATAAAGCTTCTGTATAAGGTGTGTTACTGTTGTTTTTCCGTTAGTTCCTGTAACTCCTATAACGTTGAGTTTTTGAGATGGTGAACCGAAGAAAAAGTCTGAAATCTGAGCAATAATTTCACTTGTATTTTCAACAACAATCTGCGGTGCGTCAAGATTAAGACGTCTTTCAACAACAAATGCTATTGCGCCGTTATCAAATGCCTCTTCCGCATATTCATGACCGTCTACATGTTCTCCGGTAAGACATATGAATAAATCATTCGGAGCAGTCTTCTTTGAGTTATATGAAATCCCCATAATCTCATCAGACATGTTGTCCATATTTACAAGCTCTACATAATTGATGTTGTCAATAAGTGTTCTTAATCTCATTACTTTTCCTTTCGTTTATTAAATCTTTGCAGCTTTGTCCGGCTGCAAATTAAGAATATGAGAAATCTGTGTTGAAATCTCTTTGAAAATTGGAGCTGCAACCGTGTTGCCCCAAATTTCACCACCCTGAGCAGAGTCAACAATTACATAAATTAAAACTTGCGGGTCACTTGACGGCATATAGCCTACAATAGATGTATAAAGCTTATTTGTATATCCGCTTCCGTTTTCTTTTGGTTTAATTGAAGTTCCTGTTTTTGCAGCGATATTGTAACTATCAGATTTAATCGGCGACTTACCTCTATTTATACTTTCAGTAAGTAATTCTGTAACAACTCTTGCGTGCTCAGGCGTCATAACTTGAACTTTTTTTATTTTTATAGCTTCTTCTTCAGGTGAGTATTTAATAACATGCGGTGTTACTCTTACACCGTCATTAGCAATTGCTGATACAGCAGAAACCATTTGTATAGCAGTAACTGAAGAACCATAGCCGTAACCCATAGACGCATGGTCGGAAGCATCCCAGCGTGCAGGTGACTTAAGCAAGCCTACTGATTCACCCGGTAAGTCAATACCTGTCTTTTCCCCAAACCCGAATTTCTTAAGCATATTATAATACTCAAATCTGCTCATCATCTGTGCTACAAGTACAGAACCGACATTGCTTGAATGCTCAAATAAATATACCAGATCAATCATACCTGGATTAGGATGTCTATTATAATCATAATTTTTAATTGTCCACCAGCCTACCTTGATTTTTCCGGTATCGTTAATCCTTGAATATTTATTAATTTTACCGAGTTCTATGGCTGAAGCTATTGTAATCGCTTTAAAAGTAGAGCCCGGAGGAAAAACGTCAGTTAAAGTCCAATTTTTTGTCTGAAAACTTGTAGCATTTTTAAAGTTATTCGGGTCAAAGTATGGATAAACAGCATATGCAAGTATTTCCCCGTTTCTAGGGTTCATTACAATTACGGCTCCCCTGTGAGCTTTGAATTTTTCTATAGCCTTCATCAACTCTTTTTCACACACATGCTGCACAGCAGCATCAATCGTCAATGTAACATCCTTGCCTTTTACAGGCTTTGTTGCAGCTACAGGGTCTGTAGAAATATTATAAATAACTTTACCCTTAGGCGTCATCTCAAAATTAGATGTCTTTGTAACGCTTTCCAGTGTATCTTTAGCAGTCAATTCAACTCCGGAGGCTACATCTGCATCAAAATTGTAATACCCTAGAACATGTGCGGCCAGTGTTCCCTGAGGGTATGTTCTAATACTTTTTTTATCCATCGGGATTTCTCTGAGGTTTAATTTTGCAATCTCATCCCGTGTATGCCTGTCAACATTCTTTTTTAGCGATATTACAGAAATATTTTGTCTTAATTTTTCGGTTAAATCAATCTGAGATATTTTTAATATTGGAGCGAGAATTTTAGCAAGTTCTTCCGGTGTATGCACAAAATCTTCTTTTCTGGCAAAAATATCATAATAAACAGTATCTGTTGCAAGCTTAATGCCGTTTCGGTCATATATGTTACCTCTCATAACAAAAGAACTTGCACGCCTCTGATTTTTGGCCTTAACCCTAAAATGCCTTACATCTAATACTTGAACAGAGAAAAGATATACAATAAAGAGTAATATAATTATAAGAAAGCCACCCTGAATCCAGATAAGGCGTTCTGAAAAAGTTTTATTCCTATTAGTATTACTGCTTCTTTTTCTCATACATCTCCCCATGTCAATAATACCATAATAAAAGTAAATATAAAAGAATGTAACAAAAGTACAGTGAGCATGTCATTGTATTTAGTGTATTTTTTACACCGAATAGCCGGCAACCAGTTAGGCTATTTTTTAAGTGTACAATTAACATTTTATCCTCAATGCTTTATGAATACTGGATTTCACAAAAGTTAACAAAAAGAGTTTTACCCTCTTGACTTTTTATTTGATATGTAGCATAATGAAATTGTTGAATGAAGTGTAAATAAAACACTTAATGAAACAGAAAGTTCACAGAGGTGATAGATATGCAAGTTAATAGAATATCAAATATAAATTTAATAAATACAAATTTCAGAGCAAGTGCAGTTTCTAAGGATATGGAATCACAGAATGCTATATTAATGTTAAGAGATCCAAAAGCATCAGTTAAATTCCAGCAGAATCAAGAATTTGCACAAAATGCAGACTCTGTAAATTCTAATCCGTTGAAAGCTCTTGGTTACAAATTATACAGAACATTCAGCATGATTCGTGAAAATGACCAGATGCCTCAGAATGATGCAGCTAAACAATTTGTAGCAATGGCATAATTGGAATTTTAACATTTACCATAGAATACACACACTTTAAAAAAATCTATAATATAATACACACACATAATTTAGCGGTAATTTACGTAATTATCGCTTTTTTCTTGTGCTATATTTTGCTTTATCCTATAATTGCTCTGGAAGGAAGTATATTATGAATTATGATTTTAGATTGGCAGAAAAGGCATTAGAAAAGGAATTTGAAAGAGTTAACGATATAAGGGACTTTAATCAGAGGAAAGTTTTAAAGGCATTCTTTGATAATAAAGTTGCCCCGGAGCATTTTTATACAGTATCAGGTTACGGTCACGATGATTTAGGCCGTGAAGTGCTTGATAAAGTGTTTGCACAGGTTTTTTGTGCAGAAAAAGCGCTGGTACGTATACATTTTGCATCTGGTACCCATACTTTAGCCTGTGCATTATTTGGCAACCTGAAATACGGTGATAAACTTCTTTCTGTAGCAGGAGCACCTTATGACACTATGCAGGAAGTTATCGGAACTGCGGGCGATGAGGAAACAAAGCGTTCTTCTCTTATAGGTAATGGAGTTTTGTATGATGAGGTTCCGCTTGTAAATGGAATGGATGTTGATTTTGCAAAACTTGAAGAAATGGTCGATGAAAAAACTACTATGGTTTTAATCCAGCGCTCTAAAGGCTATTCTACACGAAAATCTTTATCAATGCAGACTATTGGCAGGATTTGTAATATCGTAAAAGCTAAAAATCCTGATTGTATTTGTTTCGTAGATAATTGTTACGGAGAATTTGTTGATAAACAGGAACCTTTGGAGGTAGGTGCAGATTTAGTAGCAGGTTCTTTGATTAAAAATCCTGGCGGTGGAATTGTGGAAGCCGGCGGGTATATTGCAGGAAAGGAACTTTTGGTTGAGAGATCTGCCAATCGATTGACTGCACCTGGAATTGGTAGTGAAGGCGGGGCTATGTTTAATCAGCATAGACTTATTTTTCAGGGGCTTTTTATGGCGCCATCGATTGTTTCTGAAGCTGTTAAAGGGGCAATACTTGCTGCAAAAGTATTTGAGGATATTGGTTTTAATTCTGCTCCGCGCTATGATGAAGCAAGAACTGATATTATACAGAATATAATATTTGGTAAGCCTGAACATTTGGAAGAATTTTGTAGGACAGTTCAATCTTTATCACCTGTAAACGGATATGTAACACCAATTCCAGAATATATTCCGGGGTACGAGGATCAGGTAATTATGGCAGGGGGAACATTTATTGAGGGCTCTACAATAGAACTTTCGGCAGACGGACCTATGCGTGAACCTTATGTTGCGTATATGCAGGGCGGGTTAAATTATGCGCATGTAAAGATTTGCTTGGAAGAGATTGTAAAGAAGCTGTAAGTAATTTATTCCCCCCCTTTACAAAAAAAATTTATCATGTAATATAATAAATGTAGAAACTCTTGTGGGGGTTTAGCTCAGCTGGTAGAGCACCTGCTTTGCACGCAGGGGGTCAGGAGTTCGAATCTCCTAACCTCCACCATTTAAAACAAGTGGTACTCACAAAATTAGCGCCGAGAGGCGCTTTTTTAGTATGTTCGAGTCCAGTTCCCCATGAACAAATTATATTTTGCTTAAATTCAGTAATTCCAATCTCTGCAATTCCTATAAATATAATCTTTATTAAATCGCACGCTCAGTTTGTTCAATTTTTACCATAACAAAAACATAATTTTATTATGGAAGAAAAAGACAACTTGCTGCTATTTGGCAGTAGGGTTCGTGAAATAAAAAAAGAACAAAAATTAACTCAGGCTCAGCTAGCTGAGAAAATTGACTTGTCAACAAATTTTATCGGAATGGTTGAAAGAGGAAAAAGAAATACAACAATTGACAAGATGTATAAAATTATTGAAGCACTCGGAGTAAGTTGTGCAAAGTTTTATGAAAAACAATAAAAGGGCGATTTTATCGCCCTTTTATTTTATTCTCCATAGACTGTAACAGTTGTTTTAGCCCAGAATATAAAGATTGATTTTACATTCACATCAACATAGCTTATTTTTTAATCCCGCCGTTTTTTACTGCTGTATCAGTGCTTGCGTCTCCTGTCTCAACAAGATAAAGAATGTTGGTAGTCGAAGCTTCACCCTTTTTAAGATTGTGCAGGTTTTCTACTTTACTTCCTGTTGCAGTTACAGGGTAAGTCGCATTTGTGTAGAAAACGCCCGTTGCATTAGCATTTAATTGAGTGAACAAAAATGCAAGTCCAAATACAAATGCTGTTAATAAATTCTTTTTCATACTTTTCTCCTTTTCTAATCTCCATAAACTAAGGTTTTTGTTTCTTTAACATAAACTGGTATAAATAAAAGCGTTATATAAACTTTTCCGATTTTTGTATCAACATACTGAATATTTGTTATTCCGCCATTTTTAGCAGCAGCTTCTATACTAGCGTCACCTGTTTCAACTAGTCCTAGGATATTTGAAGCGGTTGAAATACCACATCTAAGCTCACTTAGACTTTTAGGCGGAGTAATGTTGGTAGATTTCTCAACGCTTTGAGGGAATTTGCTACCTGAATAAATCAGACCGTGGTCGAAGTTAGCACTTGGGTCTAATCCTGTCGCATGAGTGATATTTGCAGATATGAGTACTGCCAATAAAGTTAGTACAATCTTTTTCATAAAAATAAAATCCTTCTCAATTAAAAATCACACACTCAGTTATACCACAAAGGATTTTAAAATAACACGCTCAGTTTATTTATTTTGTTGCAAATAGAAACGATAATCTAAGGATGAACGAAAAAGACATCCTAAATTTATTCGGGCAAAGGCTTAAAAATAAACGAGAGAAGGCTAATTTAACTCAAGCAGAATTAGCGGAGAAAGTTGGGTTGTCAACAAATTTTGTAGGCATGGTCGAGCGTGGTGAAAGAAATACAAAATTTGCTAATGTGTATCACTTGATTTATGCTTTAGATTCTTCTTTGGAAGATTTTTTTAAGGGGATGTAATTTTTTAATTATACGTTTGTTTAAAGTTTAATGTAATAGAAAAATTTTATGAATGATGAAATAAAACCTCCAGTATTTGAAGTACTTTCATTTTTGCCGAAAGATTTTTTCAAAAAAGAAGTAAATGAAGAATTTACATTGCTTGTAATGAAAAGCGTTTTAGGGGTTGATAAATGGGAAAAGGGTAATCCTAATAAAAATGAACCTGATTATCTATTTAATGGCTATCCTTTTGAATTCACTTTAGCGTCAGATAAATGTAAAAATAGAAAGAAAGATAACTTTATTAATAGATTACGAACGGTAAGTTATACTTCTGAAAATGTTGAAGATGATATTATTTGTTATATAGAGCAACAAATTGAAGATAAAGCTAAAAAACAGTACTCTACTCCAAGTGTCAATTTATGTGTTTTGTGTTTAGTAGAACGTTTTGATTGGATATCAGATGAGTATGGTTCATATACTCATTTTATGATAGACCATAAAAGAGAGCAATTTTTCAATAAAATAAAGGCTAAATATATTGATGCAAAACGATTCAATGACATTTTTTTAATTTTTCCTGATATGACAGCTACTTGGTGGTTATGGAGTGTGTCTTCAAATGAAAAGTTTTCCTTACAAGTTACGCCACAAATGATAGAAAGCGAAAAATACCCTTATTTTATCGAGAAACGCTTATGTCAACAATTAGTTAAAGAAGGTTTACTAACCGAAAGGTTTAGTTTGATAGAAGCTAGAATATAACCCTTGCATTTTCCAAAAATTTTCATTAAGATTATTAAACAAAATTTTTGCGACTTTGAAATAGACCTCAATCTTAAGCTACATAACCATTCCACAAATTCGGAGTTTCAAACAGTATGTCAAGCTCCACCATTTAAAACAAATGGAACTATTTAAATCAGCGCCTTCGGGCGCTTTTTAGTATGTTTGAATCCCATTAAGCATAATAAACATAGTGAGCTTGTTGATACAATCCTGACAAATCTTGGTGTTTATTGCTTTTAACTCGTTTTGCTGTGCAACTCTGTTTGCATCAACAAGCTTAATCTGTTCTTTGGTTAAACCTGAATGATTCTCAAAATACTTTTTGCAAGGACTGCGTTTTACAGTTGGTGTGTCATTAGCTTTAATATACACCTTCATTCTTTGATATACACCGACAAAAAACCAATATAATATTCAACAATTGGCCTTTTTTATATAAAATCATAATAAAGGAGGTTTATATGGTTTCATCATTAAGACACATGGTTTATAAAAACTATGGTAAAATTTGCTATTTACACTATTTTAGAAGAATGATTAAAGATTATGAATCTGGTAAATGGGATTTTGATATTACAACTATAGTAAAGAATATTAAAGTTGAAGTTCCATGCCCTAAATATGTTTGCAAAAGAGGTTTTACAAAAAGATTATGCCTGACAATTACTAATGATGATTTATTCCTGAAAGAATTTGACAGGTATTTAAACGGATACATTCGACCTGCACAGGAATTAAGAAAAAATCTGATTTTAGCCAGGCGAATTTTTGTAAAAAAATATGGATATTTTACCCGATATAATCAAGATTGTTCAAATGCAAGATATGATTGCAAAAACTGCGGCAGCATTGAAGAATGTATGCTTGCTAAAAAATTAAGCAAAAAAGAGGAGCATATATACAAAGAAACAAGACTTGCAGAGATCTTATACGGTAATTTAAACCATGGATACTGGGCGGATTTGGTCAAAACTTAATCTCTTCCGGTATTGCGTAAAGAACTGTTTCAGAACGCCAGGGCGAATAGTGACCGAGTTTGAAATGGTAATTCTTAAGATTTTTGTTTAAATACAGAGGTATATTTACGAAATCTTCATTTGAATGATAAATTGAGATTGCAAGCTGAGGTCTGCACTCTTGTATTGTTTTCATTCCGCCTTCTAAAGCCGGCATTTCTGCACCCTCAATATCCATTTTTATGAAATCAGGCATTATATTATTGTTACAACAAAATTTATCCATTGTTGTTGCGTTAATCTGTATTTTTTCCCATTTTGCCATATCAGCTGGCGGGTTATTATTGGAAAAATCACAATATGAACAAACAGAGAGTTGTTTGTTGAGATAGAAATTACCAACTTTTTCTTCATTCCCTAACGCAAAAGGAATTATGTTTAACCTTCCATCAAGTATAAATTTTTCTATCCATTCGCATTTTGCATAATCATATATAACTTCAAAACCATATGTTTTTTCGAGATTTGGCATAAGTTTATTGTATGCAATGACATTTAAACCAGAATTTAATCCAAGGTCAAATGCTATTTTCACCTGATTTTGAAAATAAGCTTATATAAATCCTTGTCTTCTTTTTCTTCGAAAATATTAATAACTTTTTCAAGATTATTTTCATTAAGTACTTGTAAAACATCCCTATAATAATCACTGATAAATGGGGTTTGTATGAGAAAAGGGATATCATATAAATCAAGTATAGAGTTTACTGTACTAAAATCTTTTCGAGTTCCCATAATTACCATATCATAGTTCTCTTTAGGAAAATCAGTAAACTCTTTTAATGTCCAGACAGGCAGGCTGCAAAAAGTTCCATCAACAGCATTATCAATAAAACCGATTACCTTGGTAAGTGGTTTATAGATTTTCAGGTCATTCAGAATTTTTTCTCCTGTTGCACAAGCACCGAATATTACAAAATTTCCGACATCCGGTAATTTGTCATACAAGTCCTCAAATAATTGTTCTTTAATCATCATTGTTCCTCACATCAATAACCTGTCCTGTGATATCAGAAAGTAAAACCTTAAGTGATTTTTTTGCTACGATAACAGGATTCAAAAGAGTTTTTTCCGGCTCTTTCCCGAACACTTTATATCTCATCGGGGTGTTGGTCCTTGCCGGATTAATCACATTTACACGGATTTTGTCGTTTATTAGCTCCTCAGAAAGCGCTTGTACAAGATTAACTATGCCGGCCTTAGCAGAAGAGTATGTAGAATACAATGCTCTTCCCCTGGTATAAGAACTTGATGCAAACAGTAATAATGCGCCGGCAGATTCTTTTAGGTATGGTATGGATGCCTTTGCAACATGAATTGAACCAAGATAATTTACTTCAAATTCTTTGCGTATGTCGGATACGCTTCTATCGGCTAATTTTCCCAGTTTTAAAACTCCTGCTGTATTAATTACGCAGTCAATATTTTTAGTCCTGCAGTAAACCTTTTCTAAAAATTTTTCTACCTGTCCAAATTGGGAAATGTCGCATCCTTTAGACAGAGAGGTTATGAATACATTAGCTCCGTTTTTTTGTGCAATTTCAGAGATGCATCTGCCTATACCGCTGCTGCCGCCAAAAATAACGATATCCTTATTACGCAGGTTTTCTAAGGGGATGTCTTCCGGTAAAGTTGATTTTTTTAATTGAAACAATTTATCTGCAATATAAATATCCAGAGGGTATGTGATTTTAATATTTTCGATTTCACCTTCAACAACAAAAACAGGACATAGTTTATGTTTTAATACTAGGCCGCAATCATCAGTGAAGTTATTATCGTCTTTTGATAGTTCGTGAGCTTTTTTGATAGCAGACAGCTTAAAGCATTGAGGAGTTTGCCCTCTCATAAGACTATTCCTATGGGGAACAGCATCTATAATGTTATCCTGAACTTTGATAATTGTATCACTTGCTTTTATCGCAACATCAACAGCGCTGTATTCATCTAAAGCTGAAATACAGTCAGAAATTATTTTTTGATTTAAAAATGGTCTGGCACAGTCGTGAATAATTACATTTGCTTCTTTATCTTTAATTGAATTAATTCCGATATAAGAACTTTCTTTGCGTGTACTCCCGCCGTTAAGCAATTTGGAAACTTTCGTCCAATTATTCCTTAAGATAATTTCTTCTGTGAGAGTTCTGTATTCAGGAGTTATGACAATAATAATCTCATCGATTAAAGAATTATGTTCAAAGATTTCAACGGAATGTTCAAGAACAGTTTTTCCGGCAATTTTAATGAACTGCTTAGGTAAATCATTATCAAAGCGGATTCCTGCTCCAGAGGCTAATATTATGGCATAATTTTTTAACATGAAATGTAATCCTTTTTTAGGAACAAGTCTTTAAAAGTTGGTCTGATAAATGGTCTGACTTCTATGTTTTGATTTGGAGTAAGGTATAAGATGTGGTCATCTAACAGCGTAAGGAAGAAATTATAATCAAAATTTGCTATTAGTATAACATCGCATTGTATATTTCCGAGTTCATTTGGCGCAATGCACTTAAAGCCAAAAAATTGTCTTTTGGATTCGTCTTCAAATCTTAAGTCCGCAACAGCAACAATATTCAGATTGGATAAATCGTAATTTGAAAATATTGCATGCGAAAATTGACCGGCTCCATAAACGGCTATTTTTTTATTTTTGTATCTTTTAGCTAATTTATTTATTTTTGATTGTGCATTATAAATTTTTAAGTATTCTTGAAAATTCATGCTCTCCTCTCTGCCACAATTCTTTTTCCATATATTCTGTTATCTTTTCACCAGTAGTTTTGTTTTTATCTATCATTAAAAGTTTGATATTTTTAATTCGTTTGTCTTTTAAATAGTCATTATTATTGACAATAACTTCGTTGAATATTTTTGAGAGAGTTTCGTTATCATAAACCTTATAGTAAGAGTCAGTAATCATTTTTACTAAATTATTAAAGCTTTGTTTCTGTTCATCTTTTCTCAAATGGATAACCGGTTTAGCGGTCGGTAAATATTCACTAAGAAATGAAATACAGTCTGTAATTAAATAATCAGAGCCTGCAAACATTTCATAGTAATCTCCGCCGGTGTAAATAGTTCCGATTTTTTTCCACTCTTCAAAGTAATTTTCGATTTCTGACAGAGTTTTAATCTTATGTCTTAATACACGGTCTTTAAAAACGGGATGCGGTCTAAAAATCCATTCATATTCAGGATGGGATTTTGCTAACTGCAAGATAAATTCACCATTTTTGTCAAATGTTGCAGTAGCGTAATCTATATTTTCCTGTTCAAAACAATTATGAGGTGAGTAGATTATTCTTTTTTTGTTAGTTTTCCATATTGTATCTATTTTCGATTTATCAAGAGTTTTGTAACTATCAAGTTTGCAAGAACCAATAGCTGTACAATTTTTAGCATTAAACTTTTGTTGGTATTCTTCTTTATGCAAATCAGATTCTACAAAATATTTCCAGAGTTTGCCGTGAAAACCAAGTAAATAATTCATGTAGCTGTTTAGTGAATAGTAGCAGTATGGGACATAGCAAATCAGTGCATTCTTACTGGTATTGAACGGATTTTGGTTATCAGGAATTAACCAGGGCTGCTGGTAGAAAACGATGTCCGGTTTAAATTTTTTTAGTTTTATATGTACCTGTTGCTTGATATCATAAACTACTTTATAGTTTATTCCTTTTTCCTCAAAAAATTTAATTCCTTTTAACATATGTTCTTGAGGTGAAATGCCGATTTCAGATTTTTTAAAATAGGCAAGCATTACAAACGGTTCGAAATGTTTGCTCTTTAATAATGCTTCAAATAATGAGGCACAGGAACTCCACTTTTGAATTTCTGTAACCCAGAATCCAACTTGAATTTTTCGACGTCTGGCTAAAAACCTAAGTTTAAATAAATGTTTCTGGTATCGGAGATTCATTATTAAGTTCAAGAGTTTATTTGTAGAAAAGTTAATTATCTGCTTTTCAAATAAATAGATAACAATCCTGTTTCTTCTTATTTCAAATTCAAATATCGGTTCAAAGAGCTTTGTCCAGTAAAGTTTTCTATAATTACTAATAGCTTGTAGTAACCTATCGTATTCTGTAAGGTATTTTTTGTTTTCTTTTGGGATTTTTTTACATTCTTTAGCTATTTTGTATAAATATTTAATGTTTTTCTTTTGAACAAAACTGTTGTGTATTGCGTACCATTGCCAGAGATATGCATAAATAGTTTTATTTAAACAATGTGCGAAAATAATATTAAAATCTTTTAACTTTGCAGAGAGTAGTATTTTTTTTATAGCAATATGGGTTTTGAATAAATGAGGTAAAGTTGTTTTATTATTTTTTGATAGACTATTTTCGGTATTTTGACGATAATAATATAAATTTTCATATAAGACAGAAATTGAATTTGCATGAAGGCAGGCATTAATATAAAAAACCCTGTCTTCACCGGCTTGAATATTAATCGGAAATTTGAGATTATATTTTTTCAAAAATTCGACTTTATATAATTTTGCCCATGGTTCGCACGGGCTAATTACGATATTTTCCACAGATTTTTCAAAAGTAGTGCTTTTGCCTTCCAATTCAATATATAAATCTTGCAGTCTGCCATCACTGGTGCAGGTCTGGTCAGTAAATTTATTATGAGAAAATAATAACATATCACAATCATTTCCTGTTGCAGCTTTATAAGCTTGTTCGCAGGCGTTGTGCGCCAGCCAGTCATCTGAATCAACAAACATTATATATTTGCCTTTAGCTTGCTGCATTCCGCGATTTCTGGCAGCAGATACACCTTTATTGGGCTGAGAAATAACAGTGAATCTTTTATCTTTTTGTTCGTATTCTTCTAAAATTTCCGAAGACTTATCGGTAGAACCATCATCTACACAGATTATTTCTATATCCGTAAATGTTTGGTTAATGATACTATCAAGACATTCATGCAGATATTTTTCTACGTTGTAGACGGGGATTATAATACTAATCTTTACTTCTTCTTGCAACTCTCAACTCCAAAATTCTACATTTATGTGACTAATTAATCATTATGATAGTACACGAATGTCTGGTTGTCAAATGAAAATATCAGACATCTGTATTGTTTATAAAGTAACATAGAGGTCTTAAAATAATTATTGAATGATACTAGAAACTGACAAAAAGATTATAGGCAATAAGTTTAAAGAATACAGAAAGAGTAAGCAGCTAACTCAATTTGAATTAGCAGAAAAAGTTGGATTAAATGAAAAACAAATTTCGCGTATTGAGGCAGGGTTGAACTATCCTACATATCTTACTTTTGTAAAGCTTTTAGATGTGCTTGATGTCAATATTCTTGATTTTGTTCAATCTGCACCGTTAACAAATAATCCTTTACAGGATGAAATTATGCATTTAACAAAAAATGCAGATAATATTGAATTAAAAACATACATAGATGTCTTAAAATCTTTAAAAAGGAATTTAAAGAACTTTAAGGGAAGCTGTTAAATTAAGATTTTTGCCCATAATTCATCAGGAATACTGTTATTATTGTTTTTATAAATTTCAATAGCTTCTTTGTGGCGTTGTATGATTTTATTTTCACCTGTCAAATAGTTGTATTCAGACAATCTTCCAGCAGCATTCATTCTTTCACGGTTTATTGCTTCATACTTAACACTGAATTTTGCACCTTCCAGCCACTCTTGTTTCATTTTTTGTACAAGATTTTCTTTTTTCTTGAGTGCATCTTTAATTTTTCTACTGTGCGGTAATTTTGCAAGTCCTGCTTTTAATTCCTGTATTTCAATATTAGCCGCAAGAATTGTTGCTTCCATAACCCTCATATCTTTCCAGATATCCCCTATAGGATAAATATCAACGCCTGCCAGTCTGTCAACTTTATGCGTAAATTTCTGCTCAATAGTTTCAAATATTTTGTTCAGTTGATGTTCAATATTGGGAAATTTTTTGAGCAATGATGAGTTATTATTTCTGACAAAGTTTCTGGCTTCCCGTGCAATGTTATTATGGTTCGTCTGTCTTGAGTAAACATCAATTTTTTCTCTAAGAAGCTGTTCATACTGATTTTGGAGCCGTAATAACAAATCTTTTTTAGAAAGCACCGCCGCCGGCTTATTAATATTCTTTGCTCTATCGGATGAAATTATATCAATCAGTTCTTTTGTGGAAAGCTTTTCGTCTTTATTAATATTATTTTTATTAATCTGATGATAGTATTTATCTATCGCAGAAATTTTGAGAAGTTTTTGTTCCAAATATTTATTTTCAATGTTTTCAATTTCTTTAAAATAATCCAGAGCAGCTTTATTTTTCTTTGCTTCCATTTCAATATTTTTATCCATTGTTTTTAAGGTTGATTGCAAGTTTCCGTGTTTTTTAAGCTCTTCTGTTAACCTTGGAATGTCAGGATGATTTGGATTATTTTTTAATAAAGAATTTAGATGGCTTGACTGTGTTCTTAATTTAAATCTCTGATTTGACAGTCTTGCAAACCTGTCCAGGCGCAGTCTGTTTTGTAAAATTTCAAGCAATACTTCTTTTTCTAACGCAGTTTCAGGTGCTTTTACTTTTAAATTTTGTGCCCATATATCTTGAGTTAGAAGAACTTTAAATTGATTTCTCAGTATTTCAGGTTTTGGCCCGCCTTTAAAAGTATAATTTTTTGCAGGAAAATTTGAACTGCCCCAAACAGAGTTAATAAACATAAATAGACCTTTCTTTTTTAATACACACTCACTTAACTACTAATTTTAAAACCAAATAAAAATTTTTTTGCTAAATTATATAAAAATTTTAACAAATAGTTACAACTCATCCGGTAAATTTATAGCTGGCAGGCTAAGGGTTATGTTATCTCCGGCTTGAATTACAGTAGAATTTTTAGGAATAATTCTTTCCTGTTTGCGTTTAATCAAAACCGCGAGAGATTTTTGCGGGAATTCTACGCATCTTATGGGCTTTCCGACCCATTCATGATTTTTGGGAACTGTAATTCTGAGGAGTTTTACAGCACATTCTTCTTCATAATCATTAAATGTTTTTTTAATATCAACATGCGGGTCAATCATATTTGTCATTTTTGCTGCAAGCGGCAGGAATGTTCCTTGAATTGCAACAGAAAGTATAGAAATTAAAAAGACCAGATGAAACAAGTCATAATGCAGGGTAATTCCGCTGTCCATTGCGATAATTGCAAAAACAATTGAGGCAACGCCCCTGAGTCCGGCCCATGAAACAAGAAGACACTGATTAATACCTGATTTAAAAAAAGATAGCAGCAAGAACACAGCTGCCGGTCGTGCTATAAAAGTTAAAAATAAAAATATCAACATACCTGTAAGAAGAATTGAAGGCACTTCGCGCGGGAAAGCCAGAAGGCCAAGTGTAAAAAATATTCCTATTTGTGCAAGTTTTGTTATGCCGTCAAAAAAATGCATCATTGGTACTTTATTTAGAATGTTTGCGTTTCCAAGAATTATTCCCAGGAAATAAACTGCAAGAAACGGGTTTCCATCACAAAAGAACGGAAGCAGATAGGATAATAAAACTAGCGCAATAATAAACAGTGAGCCGTTTTCATCAGTAATAATACTGGTTTTTTCATATATGTAAATTGATATTTTTGCAACCAGAACTCCGATTAAAATCCCGAAAATCATTTGTTTAAAAAATAATGCGATTACAAATCCGGAGCTCTGGTTCTGCATAAGTGTTATTGCGAGAATAACGAGTACATACGACATCGGGTCGTTGCTTCCGCTCTCTATTTCCAGAAGCGGGGCCGTGTTTTCTTTCAGATGCAGATTTTTTGCTTTTAGAATTGAGAATACTGAAGCTGCGTCTGTAGAACTTATAACTGCACCTATCAAAAAACTTTCGAGAAAACTGAGTTCAAGTACAAAATGACAGAAAACACTGGTTAATACTGCCGTAAGAAAAACTCCTGCTGTTGAGAGTACAGCAGCCTTTGCAATTATAGGTTTTGCTGTTGTCCACTTTGTGCAGAAACCGCCGTAGAAAATTATAAATCCGAGTGCAAGCGAGGCAATATCTTTTGTGTTTGCAAAATCTGCAAAACTTATTTTAAAAATCCCGTCTGTGCCGAATAACATTCCAAGGCACATAAAGAAAAGCAGGGCGGGAATGCCTAGTGCATCCAGAAATTTATTTGAAAAAATGGCGAGAAGTATAACTGATGAGCAGAGTATTAATATGAAAAGCATTTAATGATTATAGCATTTGTAAACTTTCAGCATATTCCTCTATAAACTTATAGAAAAGGATGGATATATTTGCTCTGTGTAAATGAGGTTTCGAAAATACCGGAACAAAGCTCCCGTTTCCTGCAGTTACTGCATTTATCAAGAAAAGCTTTTTTCCATGATGATATGCTGTCTCTGCAAAATTCTTCTATTCTGCTGTCTGCAAGACATAGAGGGATGTTGTATACATCTGCGGTTATGTTGTATCTTACAAATTGTCTGACAGCTTCGTATAATTCTTCTCTGTAATCATACGGGTCAATATTAATATCTTCATAATTCGTTTCTGCTCTTCCGTGGTATTCCATACCCATAAGTGCTATATGGGTTACAAATGGCAGATTTCTATAGATATACTCTGCAATGTCTTTAAGTTTCCGATAATTCTGTTTTAATATGACTATTCTTATTTCTATTTTTTGTTTGTACTGTGCAAGATTGTACAAACCTCTGATAGTTTGCTGAAAACTTCCTTTGCTTCCGGTTATAAAATCGTGCTCTTCTGCTATGTCAGAGTAGAGCGGGATACCGTAAGAAATATCAATATGTTTTATGTTGGATAGATTTTTAACCAGATTAATATCTTCAAAATTTCTTCCGTTTGTCAGAATATGCACTTTTTGATTTGGAGATTTTCGGGCAATTTTGTACAGCAGTTTTAATAATTTTTCCGGCTCTATAGTTGGTTCACCGCCTGTTATACCAATGTTTTTGTCATTTTTTAAATCTATACAGTCAAGAATTTTTAAACACTCGTCATATCTTGACTGCTTGCCATCTGTCTGCGGGCACATTATGCATTTAGAATTACATAAATCCGTGACATAAAAGGCATTATGGCAGGAGTTTTTCTCCCACACAACAGTGCAATCGCCGTTTGGATTTATTGATATAATATCGCCTTCCTGAAATGGAGATGGGGCATTTATCTGTACAGCAGCTGTTTTACAATCAGGGGTTTCGTTAACCATAAAGCATTTAGCGCCAATACGGATTAGAGGCAGTTTTTCGCATACGACTATTCTATTTCTGTCAAAAATATTATTTTTTGTTGTTATTTTTCCTGTAATCCATTTTGTTATATTAGCAGGTTTGCCTTTGATTTTTTTCAAGCTTCATTTCTCCATACGGTCTTCTTGTTACCCATGACCAGAATATATCCATTATTTGTTCATCGTTTTGATTTAATAAATAAAATATATAATCAAGCACCATTTTGTTTTTCCTGCAGAAGCCGCTTTTTCTTCTGTCTCCCATTAAATCTTTTGTTTCAAGATAATTTCTTATTACATCAGCTCCGCAATACTGCTGGTAAACGCATTCCGAACATACCGGCATGGTTTCAACACAGGAGTTTTTGACTATGCTGTGCATAATCTGGCCGTTAAAAATTTCGGAAAATTTTTCATTCACAGTTCCGAGACAGAAGTAATCGTCTCCCATCCTTGCCAGCATTCTCGCTTCATCTGCGGGATAAACTTTTCCGTCATAATTGTAAATTACTCCGGACAGGCCGGCTCCTGACGGAGACTGCAAATCTACAAATCCCGTTGAAAACGGGGTAAGTATACGTGTAAGAAACAGAGCAGTATAGCATTCTACAAAGTCTATTCCCTTCTTGTTAAGTTCTATTATATATTGCAGTGCATCTTTGTATGCAGAAATAAATTCTTCTGTTGAATAATCAAGTTCAGATTTATTTTTAATTGCATTCCCGTACGGGTTTAAGGCTCTTAGAAAGATTGTATTGTATCCCAGCTCTACATAGGTATCAATCACGCTTCTAAGTTTATTAATGTTTGTTTTTGTGATTGTCAAAAGCGGTGCACAGTCTCTGACCAGCTTAGAGTTTTCTATGAATTTATCATACGAACTTTCAAATATTCTGGATTTTCTATTTGTATCATGAAGCTGTTTAGGCCCGTCAAGCGAGGTTGAGATTTCAATTGAATGTTTTTTGAAAAAATCAATCTGTTCTTTTGAAATCTGCATAAGATTTGTGCAAATTACAAAGCTTAAGTTTTTTCTTGCAATTTTATTTACGAATTTGGCGTAAAGTATGCTCTCTTTAACTATATCCCAATTTAATAGAGGTTCTCCGCCCTGATATTCTATCTTTATATCATCTGACGGTGATTGAAATATTAAATCAATAGTTTTTCTTGCGGTTTCCCAGCCCATGTCATACTGTTTTGCACTCATATCAATACTTGAGGCGTGGCAGTATTTGCAAAGACAGTTACAGCGTAATGTTGCAACAATCATATGTAAATTCGGAGAACATTCAGCAAAAGCTTTTCTTGTTCTAAGTTTTATTGCAAGCAGGCCAAGAACTTGTTCTTTTTCTTCCGTTATTGTAAGAAAATGTTTAGCTTTTAGCCTTTTATAGCATTCATCCTCCGCTTCTAATTTATATGAGTGAAATTTATCAAAATCATTCCTGCTGATTGTAAGCCATTCTCCGGCTTGATTCACCATAAGAACTGTATCACCTGAATATTTGAAGTTGAAAGGAAGAATAATATAAGAGGACAATTTACTAAACCTCAAATCTTTCAAAAGCTTTGTTATAAATAGCTTCTCTTAATTCTCCGAATTGGCTGTTAAGATTTTCTCTGAGCTGCTGTTCCTGAATATCTGAATTAAATTTATTAATATCAAAATTATCCGGAGAATTAACTTCTATAACATAATTAAATTCATCTTCCGAAATTAATACATTCGGCCATAAATATACTGTCTTCAAGATAGCATCTTTTCCGAAAACAGACTTAGAAAATTTATATTGAGTCATATTTCCTCTTAAAATCTTGAAGAATAATGTGAACTGTGCGAGCTGTGTGAATAATGCGAGCGGTGAGAGTAATGGCCTGCAAGCTTTACATTATCCTTGTTGGTCAATTCAATGCCGGAATACAGAATAAAAGGCTTGCTGCTGTTTTGCATAGATACAGCAGGATTTGATACTTCAGTCACATTAGACGCCGTAACGGCCTTAGCCTCTAAACCTAAAAAAGACATAAGAAATAAGCCCAGAAAGGATACGCAGCTTATAATACGTTTAAATCTATTTTTCATACAAACTCCTTTCTTGGATTATA
Source organism: Candidatus Gastranaerophilales bacterium (assembly GCA_900552525.1). Lineage (GTDB taxonomy): Bacteria > Cyanobacteriota > Vampirovibrionia > Gastranaerophilales > Gastranaerophilaceae > CAG-196. The sequence continues at coordinate 153,231 of UNSK01000001.1, forward strand.
ACTTATTTTTAAGTAAAATTGAAGTGTTTTAGACGTTTTATTACAATATGTTAAACAATATAGGCCATCCGGCTATGTATTCAAAGCCAGTTTATTGTATCTTTCCTGAAGCCGTCTTATTCTTTCTGTAAGATAAGCAGTCTCTCGTTCTTTCCCCAGCCCTTCATATATATTTTTTGATTTCGTATACAGATTAACGGCATCTTGCGGCTTTCTTCTCTCAAGCATATGTGCTAAATCCGAATATGTGAATGCAAGCTGTGTCTGTACTCCTTCTTTTGGAGTTGGTTTTTTAAGAATACTATCATAATTTTTTACATTTTGTTCATATTCAGCAATAACCTTTTTGCAGCATTCTTTTTTCTGTTGAAGTATATTAAACAGATTTTTTCGGTCATTAAGATTTTTATATAAATATTCTAAATCAGTAAGCCTTGCGAGTTCATGCAGTCCGTCATTCTTTTTACGGCTGTTTTCAAGCGCTATATGCAAGAGTTCTTCTGCTTTTGCCTGCATATTAAAATTAATGCATAATTTGCTGAGTTCATTTATTAAAAGGTCGCTTAGTCTGCTGTTTCCGTTAATTTTTAACTCGTCAGACAATTTGACCGTTCTGTTGCAGAAGTCTTCAACCTTTCCGCCGTGTACAAATAAATCTCTGATTTCGATATAATCGTTTTTTGCACTCAAGATTTCTTGTTCAGGCCTCAGGCAGCGCTTAGTGAAATTTGCATAAGCACTTTGAAATATGTCGTTTTGTTTCCCCAGCTTAAAAAGAACTTTCATATATTAAAAAAGTATTTTTAGTAAAGAAAATTGTCTGCATATTAATATATTTTTACAAATTCTGCCTTTTCCATGTATAATTTAAAGAGAAACGGAGAAATATAAATGAGTAAATATTTATTGGAAGTAGGTGTTGAGGAATTACCTTATAAGTTTATACCAATGGCAATTTCTCAATTGAAAAACGGATTTGAAACATTTTTAAATGACAGTGATGTAAAATATGAAAAAGTTAACGTAATGGCAACCCCCAGACGTCTTGCTGTAATCATAGATGGACTTGCTTCATCTCAGCCTGATGTAGAAAAAGTTGTAAAAGGCCCGATTGCAAAAGCGGCGTTTGATGAAAATAATAACCTCACAAAAGCCGGAGAAGGTTTTGCGAAGAAAAACGGAGTTGGAGCAGATGAACTCTATATTGAAGATAATTACGTTTACGCGAAAATTTCAATTAAAGGTAAAAATACAAAAGATTTGCTGCAAGAAAATGTTCCGGTAATTTTCTCAAAACTTCAAGGCCCTCATTTTATGAGATGGGGCAGCAATGATGTTAAATTCTCCCGCCCGATAAGATGGGTTTTATCAATTTTGGACAATGAAGAAGTCAAGATTAGAATTATTGATAAAGATTCTTCCAATATAACAAACGGACATAGATTTTCTAGGCAAAATATTGTGATTAATAATCCTGATGAATACGTTTCTAAGCTGCGTGAGGCAAGCGTAATTGTTGATCCGGATGAAAGAAAACAACGCATTTTAGAATTAACTAAAATTGAAGCAGATAAACTTAATGCTGTTACAAAAATTTCCGATGATTTGCTTGAAGAAGTTACATTTATCTGCGAATGGCCTGTTGCCGTAACCTGCAATTTTGATGAAGCTTTCCTTACAATACCTCAAGAAGTTGCAGTAACAGTTATGGAAACTCATCAGAGATATTTTGCACTGTATACAAAAGACGGAAAACTTACAAACAAGTTTGTAACTATTACAAACTATACAGGTGATGAGTTTGAAAATATTAAGGCCGGCAATTTGCGTGTAATTAAGGCCCGTCTTGACGATGCTGTATTTTTCTTTAATGAAGACACCAAAAAACCTCTTGAGGCTTATGTTGAAAATCTCAAGGGCATGACTTTCCAAAAAGGCATGGGATCTGTGTATGACAAAACTCAGCGTATTGTAAAGCTTTCTGAAAAAATAGCATCTTCTCTTGGAGTAAATAAAACTTCTATTATGAGAACTGCTGAACTTTGCAAAGCTGATTTAGCAACAAACCTTGTATTTGAATTTACAGAGCTTCAAGGGTTTATCGGTGCTGACTATGCTAGAGTTTCAAAAGAAGCTCCAGAGGTTTCGGAAGGTATAAAAGAACATTATTTCCCGCTTAATGCTGATTCTGAAACAGCGAAATCAATTGAAGGACAGGTTGTCGGGATTGCTGATAAACTTGATACAATCTGTGCAGTGTTTGTATCGGGCAAAAAACCGACAGGTTCTTCTGACCCGCTCGGTGTAAGACGTGCAGCTTTAGGAATTATCAAAACAATTCTTGAGCATAATTTGAAGCTAAATATTTCCGAATTGATTGATGAAACGCTGGCACTTCTTCCTGTTAAGGCGGATGTTAAAAAAGATGTTGAAGAATTTTTCGTACAAAGAGCTATTATATTCTTGAACAACGATTATCCAAAAACTGCTCTGGAAGCATGCGCACAAAACAATCCATGCGCGGATTTCTGCGATTATGTAAAACGTGTAGAAGTTATTGCAGGCGGTGTGGATGAAAAACTGGTTGAAAACGCAAACAGAGTTCTGCGTATTCTGAAAGAAGATGCTGGTGAAGTAAGGCCGGAACTTTTTGTCCAAAATGCTGAAAAAGATTTATATCAAGCAGTTCAGGCAATTAGTTTTAACGGTGATTACGCAAAATATCTCACTAATTTGACAGAAATTAACCCTGTTGTAACAAAATTCTTTGATGACGTACTTGTCATGGATAAGGATGAAAATATAAAAAATAACAGACTTGCACTATTGAAGAGTTTGAAAAATAAGTATATAATACTAACAGATTTCTCCCAAATGTAAAAATTTGTAACAACTTAAACAAAAAAGGTCAATTTTTACCTTGAGGGGACTTTAATATAGTACAAAGTGAAGGTAGTAAAACTAAAGAGGTCGTTATGTTCAACCTGAAATTTTTCAAGTCACTGAAAGAAGCATTAGATACAAAAGCAAATTTACTTACATTTGCAAGCTCACAGAGAAAAGCAAATGAAGAATATATAGAGTCATTGTCAAGCAATGAACTAAAAATAAAGGCTGACGAACAGAGGTTGGAAGCAATGGTCAGACAACAATTAAAAGAAGAATTTCCGAATATAGAAAAGAGTTCTTCTTACGACTTACTGGTTGACGCGGTCATCCATAATTACAAGTCAAAACAGCTTCAAGCCACCGACGGTGCGGAAATAAATTAGACACTGTCAATTATTAAAAAATAAACAAACACCGTATTCAGGCGAATGGGGTGTTTTTTATTATGCAGAGTCTAAATAGCGCCGGTTGCAAAAGAGGCAGCTTCTTCATAAGGGTTTTCAAGACCTGCATCCTGAGCAGCTTTTAGCGCTGTTTCAAACGCTTTGTCTGAATTTTCTGCAATTTGCGGGTTTTCAAGCAGGGCTTTCAAGTCATGATTAGTGTCATCTGCACCTTTAAACAACATTGAGCGGCCGAGTGCTTCAGCTTTAGGGTCAGAAAAATCATTTAATTTCGGAGCTTCTGCTGCCGGTTCTTCTACAGGAACTTCTGCCTGCGGTTTTTGAATACCGTTAAAATTTACCTGATTTACACTAAATTTTGGACCATTTACTTCACTCATGTAGTTACCTCGCTTTATTTATTAAATTATATCATATTTTGCAGTTAATCAACTATCCATTTGTTCTAAAACCTCTGATTAATTTTTTTTGCTAGTTGAAGAGCAAATTTTAGGAAAATATTTACAAAAATTTACTATTTATAATGACTTTGTTATAATTAATATATGGGTAATGATATCGAGTCACTTCAGAATATTCTAAAAAATGATCCTTCAAACTTTCAGGCAAGAAGAGAACTCTCAATACTTCTGGTTAATAATGGTTTTAATGAAGAAGCAGAAGGAAATTTGAAATATCTTTTAAAATATTTTCCGCAAGATGCTGAAATTTACTACAATTTAGGCATTGTTTACGAAAAATTAAAAAAATTTCCTGAAGCGAAAGAGTGTTATCAGAAAGCTGTTGAAATTTCCCCGCAGGAGGATTTTTATTACAATCTGGGTGATGTTCTTGTAGATTTGAAAGAGTGGGATGACGCTATTAGCGCTTTCCGCAAGGTTCTTGAAACAGACCCTGAGGACGGGAATTGTTATTTCAATCTGGGTGTTTGTTATTTTAACAAAGACGAAAAAAATCTTGCGCTGGATAATTTTCAAAAAGCTGTATCCATTAATCCACGAGATGTTTTTGCGTATTTTTACCTTGGATTTATATACCAGAATGACGGGCTTACAAATTTTGCGATAGATAGTTACAAAAAAGTTCTTGAAATTTCTCCGGACTACAGCTGGGCATATTTTAACCTCGGCTCAATTGCATACAAGAGCGGAAATATTGAGGAGGCAAAAGAGTATTTATTAAAAACTCTGGAGTATAATTCTTCTGATATTGAAGCGTATAAACTTCTTACAAAAATTTGCCTAAAATCCGGTGAGACAGAAGAAATACTGGAAATCCTTAGTACTAGAATAGATAAGGAGGAAAACGGAGACTTGTATTATTGTCTGGCAAGGGTTTATAAATACATTGGCGATTCGGAGAACTACTGCGCTAATCTTGAGCACGCGCTCGATAATCCTTATACGCTCTCTTTTTCAAAGAAAATTGTAAAACAGGAATTGGAATATATAAAAGAAATGCTCGGCAGAAACGCAGTCATTGAGCCGGAAACCAGTATAGAGGAATATTCAGAGGAAGAGCCGGAAGAAGACGAAGACTTTGAGGAAGAGTCTGAATATGATGACGAAGCTGATGAGTACGAAGAAGATGAAGATTATGATGATGACGGGGAAGAAGATAGTTAGGGTATGTTATCAAAGATTTTAATAAAAAATTATATATTAATTGATGAATTAGAGCTGGATCTGGCAGAAGGGTTGAATATTATAACAGGTGAAACGGGTGCCGGAAAAAGTATTCTTATCAACGCCATAGACATTGCATTTGGCGCAAAGGCAGGAAAAGAAGTTATTAAGGGCGATGCGGAAAAAGCCGTAATTGAATTAACTTTATGTAATAAAAAACAGGATTTATCAGAACTGTTTGATGAAAATGGCATTGATAACTGCGGATGCGAGATTGTTCTTTCAAGAGAGATTACCAAAACCGGTTCTCGTTCAAGAGTTAACGGGTGTCTCGTTAATCAGGAATTTATGCGGCATTTCCGCGAACTGTTTATCGATGTACATTCACAGCACCAGACTTACTCATTCTTACAGCCGAAATACCATATAATTCTGCTGGATGCGTATGCTAAAAATACCTGCGGTACTATGCTTGAAAACTATAGAAAAGAGTTTGGTGTATATAAAGATATGCAGGCAAGGCTTGAAGAGCTAAAAAATTCTGCTGATAAAACTGAGGAACAAATTGATTTTCTTAAGTTTCAGGTTAATGAAATTGATGAAGCGCAGATTAAATCTGCAAATGAAGATGAGGAGCTTAACAACGAACTTGCAGTGCTTGAAAATGTTGAAAAGCTCAAAGATTTAACAGGGGCTTCATACTGGGCAATTTCCGGTGATGACGGCGCAATAATCGATGCTTTGATGCAGATTAAAATGAACCTCTCAAAAGCTTCCAATATGGATAGTTCACTGGAAGAACAGGAAGGAAAAGTTATTGAAGCTATTGAAGTTTTGAAAGATTTATCATCAAACCTGAGAGAATATTCAAGTTCTCTTGATAATGATGAGGAGAGAATTAACTCAATACAGGAAAGACTGTTTCTGCTCGACAAATTGAAACGTAAATACGGCGGGTCTTTAGAGAGTGTTATGGCTCAGGGTGAAAAACTCAGGCAGGAACTAAACGGTATAGAATTTTCAACGCAGAATATTGAGGAGCTGGAAAGAGAAATTATAGAGAAAAGAAGCAAGCTTGAACTTCTTGCAGGTGAGATTTCAGAAGAAAGACAGAATTATGCAAAAGTTCTTTCCGCTCTTATTGTTGAAAAACTTGAAAAACTTGAGCTCCCGAAAGTTAAGTTTGAAATTCACTTTGAGCGCGGCGAACTGTCTGCAAACGGGTTTGATAAAGTAGAATTTCTTATTTCGACAAATATTTCAGAAGGCTTAAAACCGCTTGCAAAAGTTGCATCCGGCGGTGAAATTTCGCGTGTAATGCTTGCAATTAAGACTATTTTTGCACAGAGCGACAATATAGGCACTGTTATCTTTGATGAAATTGATACCGGTATATCCGGAAAAACTTCTCAGGCTGTGGCAGATGAAGTCAAGGCGCTTGCTGAATTTATGCAGATTATTATGATTACACATCAGGCAATCATTGCCTCAAAATCTGACAGACATTTTTATGTCAAAAAGACACAGGATGGAAAAACCAGCGTTGACATATCTATTCTGGAAGGCGAAGCTAAACTTAAGGCCGTCGCAGAACTAGCCGGCGGCGAAGTTACGGACGAGTCGCTAAAGTTTGCTCAAACATTAATGGGCTAACTAATTCCTATGATAAGAAGGAGCTATAATTTTGCTGCATAGACGCAATTGCCTGTTCCATCTTCTGGAATTTAGATTCAAGCTGCGCCTGATAAGTTTCAATGCTAGAATTTTTCTTCGTAATTTTTTGTTCCATTTTCTTAATGTCAGAATCAAGAGTTGATGTTTTAACATCAAAGAAACCTACAGATGCTTTTAAACTCTGTTCAATGGTGTTTTCCATCATACTCAAAACGCCGTTTTCACCAGCAAGTAGTGATTGTACTGAATCAGGATTTTCTTCAAGCGCTTTCATGAACTTTTCTTCATCAAGCTCAAGCTTATATGTGTCTGTTGAAAGATTATCTCCATCCGGTGCTGCTGTTGTAATACCGATATCAGAGAAAAGTTTGTAAATACCGCCGTTTGTGCCGTTTGCAGTTGTAGCATAACTTTTCAGGGTTCTTTCAAGACTTGTTAATGAAGTTTCACCGTGTAAGTCGGCACCGCTTGCAGTAACTTCTTCAACTTTTGCTATACAATCGTTATATGCTGTAATAAATTCGTTTACAGCATCTTTTAAGCCGGATGTATCCTGGCTTACTTTAAGTGTTGTATTGCCGTCTTCTTCTGTATTTGCACGATTAAGCGTAAGAGTTACACCGTCAATTCTTGAAATATCTGAAGTAACAGTATTGGATGTAGAAGTCATCGTTGTCCCGTTGACAGAGAAAATCGCATTCTGGCCGAGTTCTTGAGCTTCTGTATACATTTTTGAAGACTTAACTGTACCGTCTTCATTCCATTCACTGGTTGTAAAGCCCATTACATCGGTAAAGTTGCTTGTACCGGCTTCAATATTAATATATGATGCGCCTTCTTGTTTTGATGTAATAGAAAGTTTTCCTGTTGCATCATCCCAGTAAGCATACGCCTGAGCTTTATCATTACTGTTGATTTCAGAAATCAATGATGACAAAGTTGTATTTTTAGTGATAGTGAATGTTGCATCACCGATAGTAAAAGTACCTTCTGTAATCTGTTCGTTAAAACCTGAATCTTCAGCTGTTAATTTAGAAGCAACAGAGGCTTTGTACAGAGAATTTGTAGACGCGTATGAACCGTCTTCCTGTTTAGTCAAACCTATTAAAGAGGATATATTTGAACTGTCTGTAGTCGCACCGATATTAACTACATCCCCTGAATTTTGTGCAGATAATTTTAAGACACCTGTATCGCTGACTTCTGTTTTTACTCCAAATTCAGCGAGGCGTGATTTTAAATCGCCTAGTGTATCATTTTTGCCTATATTAACAACGTGTTTTTCACCGTTAACGTATGCAGTGAAAGTACCTTCTGTTATACCAAGGTTAGACAATTTCGTGCTGTCATCAGCAACTGCACTTGCAGCATCTTTAGATAAAGCTTTTGTATAAGTAGCAAGCTGCTGGACTTTGATATCATAATTTTGTCTTGCAGCACTGCTTGTAGCTGTTGCCGTAAATACTTCTTCGTTAGAAGATGTAGCAGTATTTTTTCCGAAAAGGTCAAAAGAGCCGCCGAATTTTGCGTCAGTGAGCTTTTCTATTGCACTTCTTAGTGTTGAAAATGCACTTCTTGTGTCGTTTAAAGTAGTTTTTATGGTTTGCATTTCTTTTAATTTTGTTTCAAACCCTTTAACTTCTTGTTTTTTTACTGAAACAAGCGCTTCAACCCATGATGAAGTATCTAATCCGGAAGCCAGACCGCTAAACGATATTGTCATAATAAAAATCCTTTTTTATATTCTTAATTGAGTATATACTATATATATTTATTATAAAACATGGAGCTGCTTTTTGCAACCCTTTATATGTATGAGATTGTAACAAATGTAAAGATTTATGTTATAATTATTTTACTTAAATAGGAGAGTATTATGTATAAATTAAAACCAAGCTGCGAGTTAGAAGGAGAACTGTTTAAGAATGTTTATGACAAAACTCCTGATTATATAAAAAACTTAGATTTAATGAATTTTGATAATGAAAATGCGTTTACTTTTACTCTGAAAAGGGAGCATTTATATCCACACTCGGAGTCAAATCCGGAAGGTTTAAACCTGAAAGAATGGTTCGAAAATTATTCTAAAGAGGCTAAGGTCTCTACTGCAGGAATCAGAGGACCGCAGAATATTTTATTCCCTCAGGATACAAGATTTCCTATAAACCTTGTAGGAATCGTACTTGCGACTTTAGCAAAGGCGCTTGTTGCCCGTGAAAAATATGAAGGTAAGCAGGTTGTTAAGCTTGCCGGAAGCGAAGTAAGATATAATTCTGCTTTGTATCTCGATGCAATTGCACGAATACAGGCAGCTCAGGGAATTAAAATCCTTACCCCAAAAGAAAGAAAAACTATTCCTATATGGCTGGCTTCTTTCCTTGCGTTTAAACTGGATTTAGTCGGCGGAGAATATATTACTTCAAGCCATGGTATTTCGGTGAAGACTGCTACAAAGGACTTGAATTCTCAGGGAAGCCAGTATTTACCGGAAGAGTCGCTGGAATTTGTAGACAAAATTCAGGAAATTTTTGACAAAGTGGAAAAAGACGGATCTTATGAAATTAAGATTGCTCCGAAAAATGACCAGCTTATTGATGATGCTGTCATGTCGAAATTAAATGACGGTGTAGACTTATACGTTGAATATCTTAAATCCGGGGTAGCCCAGAATCTTGAAGGCGTTAAGAAAATGAAGTCAAAGCTTTTCATTGAGAGCGTGGGCGGCTGTGCATACAGAACTTTGAGCCGTGTTCTTGATAAACTCGGTATTGCTGATAAGTATGCGTGGAATAATATTGAAGAAGATCCTTTCTTCCACTCAATAGGGAAATATGATACTGATCCTAAAGGCAACAAAGTTTTTTATGATTATTCGGTAGATGCGACTGTGATTGCCAAAAGACCGGATGGCGAAAAGTTTTTCCCTGTTATTGAATCATTGCATTATGATAAAGTTCTTGCAGATTATTCGCTTGGAACGGTTGTGCTTATTACAGACCCTGACCACGACAGGCTGACTGTGTGCCAGATTGAGGCGGCCGGAAATTCTCCTATGCTGGAAGAATACGGTATTTCATATATTCAGCTTGATGAAGACAGAATTCTGACGATTTACAGTGCAAATCAGGCGTTTTTAATGCTTATGAACTATCGTGTTAAACAGTTAAAATCGCATGGCAAGTTTAAAAATCATCCAAGATTTATGATTAAAACAACTGCATCTGCACTTTCTTGGGACGAATGGGCTAAAGCACACGGTATTAAAGTAGTTAACGTGCCTGTTGGTTTTAAAGAAATCGCTAACATAATGAAAAAAGTTGAACTTCAAATTAAAAATAATCCGGAAGGCGAAGTTGTTGTTGATGACGTTTTTGGAAACTCAATTAATCTGGGGGTTCAGCCGCGTTTAATTTTCGGCGGAGAAGAATCCGGCGGTATGATTATGGGTTCAGAAGATTTAATTGAATCTCTTGCAGGCAGAAAAGCAATTGCAATGAGAGAAAAGAGTGCCACTGAGGCAATAATTGTGGCTTCGTCATTAGCTGCAAAATTAGAAGAAGATAACAAGACTCTTTCCGAATATCTTATTGAGATTTTTGATGAAAATAACATCATTGCCAAGTTCGACGTAAGAGAAGATATTTCATACTACAATGAATCAGAACCTGATATTGAGAAATTAAAACAGGCTAAAGTAGAAGGTGAAAAGCAGAGAACCAAAAATGACCTGTTCTACCTTTCGCTTGCAATAGCTATCAGAGAAGGTATTGCAGATTTAGAAGCTGTGAAGAAAGTCTTAAACGGAGCATTTGCAGAGTTAAGTTTTGATAATCTGAAGGCTGTTAAGTTTGTAGGTGACGGTACTTATCTCCAGTTTGCCGATAAGTATGTAGAAATCCGCCCTTCCGGTACCGATGCGAAAACAAAGGCTTACGCAGGCGGAGAGGATTTGGAAACAATTGAGAAGTTTGCAAGGGTTCTTGGAAATTATTCCGGCGAAAGAACAGAACTCCACAGAGAGCTTATTTCTGACGAGTTTTATGATAATTCAAAGGAAAAAGCTATTGATTACTATCTTCAGTTTGTAGAAAAAGATGCAAACAACGAGGCATTTGTAATTCCGGAGTATAATTTTTAGTAATGAAACAGTACTGGTTTAATTTATCAGATAAAATAAGATTTTTGATCGTCGGCGGGTTTAACGCCGGCGTATCATATCTTATTTATTCTGCATTTTGTATTATATTAGGCGAGCACGCCTACCAGATAGCACTTGCGCTTGCATGGATTATATCATCTGTGGTTTCTTTTACAACTCAGAAATTTTTTGTATTCAGAGCAAAAGGAAACTGGATGAAAGAATATCTCAAATGCTGTACAACGTGGGTATTTAGCTATATGATTAATGCCGGCTTGCTTGAGATTATTGTAAAGGTGCTGCATATTAACGTCTTTATTGCTCAAATTATTGCGACTCTTTCTGCAGCAGTATTTACATATATTTTATTTAAAAAGTTTGCTTTCAGGGCTAAGGCTTAATTTTTTCTGAGAGCTCTTTTATCCGTCTAAGGTTTTTCTCTTTAGTACCCTGCTGTTTTATTCTGGAAACTGCTTCTTGAAGCTGGTTAAGTTCTTCCAGAGCTCTTTTAGGCTCCTTTTTCTTTAGTATTTCAATAATCTCAAATATATTGTCGCACAGCATCAATTCGTAAGTTTCTTTTGGCTTAGCTTCTCTTGTTACAGTTCTATATTTTTTGATGACATTGTCATAATTCGTTACAATGTCTTTTAGGGCCCTTTTTTCACCATAGAGTGCTTTTAAATGTTTTTCGCTGCCATATTCTGTCTGCTTGTATATTTCTTTCAAATCATAAGATCTGGCCATAATGTGAATGGAATCTTTCTGTCTGTTTGCAATTGCAAGAGCATTTAATGCAATTTGTTCTGCAATTTTTGCGTTATCTTTATTGAATTTAATCAGAAAACTGTATATAATTCCAGAGAGATTGCTGTCCCCCATATTTACAAGCGTTTCAGCCAGTCTTTGAGCCATTTTATTCATTACAGGTTTTTTGCCCTGTTTCTCAAAGACATCCCCTATGCCCATTAGTTCGCAAGAAAATGTTGAAGCATCAACTTTTTCTTTTTGCTTTATACTCTTGGTTACTTTTTGTGAAAAAATATCAAAAGAGGCGACAGGATTCCTGGCAATTCTCTGCATGTTAAATTCAAGTTTCATTAATTATTTCTCCTTTGGTATTTTAAAACGCATAAAAAATTTTTTTGCTATAATTTAAGCCATTTTCTACGCAGACGGAGAATAACGTTTTTTCTCTGCATATCTTTGATTGCAAAGTCAATATTTTCTTTTAGTCTTTTAGTGCCTTTTCCTTTTCTTAAGGCGATTCCATAAGGCTCTTTAGTATATCTTTTAGGCAGAAGTCTTACAGATTTATCTTCGTATGCAAATCTGCTCAGGATTGTATCGTCCGAAGTCAGTGCATCAATTTTTCCGTCCTTAAGAGCTGTATAAGCGGTTCTATAGTTCCTGAAACCTATAATATTAGCAGCAGGGGCAAGGCTTAACATATTTTTTTCAGCTGTTGTTCCAAATACAACTCCGACATTTTGGCCAGCAAGGTCTGCAATAGATGTAATTCTGCTGTTTGAGCGAACAAGAAGCGCCTGACCTGCTAAATCATAAGGAACTGAAAAGTCAATAATTTCGCGTCTTTGCGGGGTTATTGTCATTGTAGCAATAACCATATCTACGTCGCCGGTTGAAACTTTTAACATTCTGTTTGCCGGAGTTACCGGATAAAATTCTACAGCATTAGGTGATTTTAGGATATATTGAGCAATGTATCTTGCTAAATCTGCATCATATCCTTTAACCTCCCAGTTTTCATCAAAAAATCCGAAAGGCTTGGAGTCGGTATTTATACCGACTTTTAGCGTTCCGCGTTCAAGAATTTCGTCATACAAATCTGCTTCAACATATTTTTCCGGCTTTAGCAGGAAAAAATATATTGCAACAAGACCTAAAAACAGTACTGATAAAGTTATTGCAAGCTTTTTCATACGCTGAGTTTAGGCTTCCTTCCGCAAGATTTGTCTTCATCACAGTAGCCGAGTCTTTCACATTTCGGCACAAGGTAAGGCGTGAGCCACGGCTCTTCTTTAAGCAGTTCTTCGCACATCATTTTTATCATTGTTCTGATTTCATACTGTGCTCTTGTGCAGAGTCTTAGATTTGCAAGGTGTATCATTTCTCTTAAATTTAAGCTTGCAACAATTGAGCTTGCTGCTGCATTTGGCAGTACTGCTCTTGCATCTTCTGCAGGGATTCCTGCTTCTGTAAATTCAAGGTATTTCTGAGATATTTCACCCATAAACTCGATAAATTTAGCCTTTAAAGTTTCATCTCTAGCTATAGTAGGCGGAATGATATAATCAAACTGTCCTTTCTCCTTAACATATCTTTGTGATTTCTGTGAAAAAGACATGTGACGGTGTCTTACAAACTGGTGTGTGCAGGCTCTTGAAACATTTGAGATTGCAAATGTCACCTGAATGTGTTCAATTACAGAATAATGTCCTGAACCTATAACACGTTCAATCAATTTGAGCATTTTTTCTTCATCATCCGTGCTTTCATAAATATTGAACGGTGTATCTGCACTATAGCAGGTTCTTGCTGCTGTGTATATTGTTTTTAGCATGTTGTCCGGTTTTGATATCAGATGTACAACAGGCTTGTTATTATTTTCCATACTCACTCCTCACTTTTAATCTATAATACCATATTTTTTTGTTTTAAGAAACTCTTCTGTTTTTCCTCAGTTTCTGCTGAGTTTTTAAAATAAATTGTTTAATTGTGGAGTAATATCCTGCTGCGAGAACAATTGAAGCAGCTACCCAGGCAATAGGCCCTGCATAAAATACTCCAAAGTATCCGATTTTTGCAGCCAGATAAATAGCTGCAAACGCCCTCATAAGCAGCTCTCCGACTGCAGCAAGCATAGGAATTACAGCTCTGCCTAAACCTTGAAGAGCGTTTCTGTAAATAAATATCTGTGCAAGGAAGAAATAGAATAAAGAACTTCTGAAAAGGTAATCATGTGCAATTTTTACAATATCTTCATTCTGGTATCCCACAAAAATTCTTACCAGATGCCCGCCCCAGAAGTGCATTATAAACGCCATTACAATACTCAATATTACATTAATCAATGATGCTTTTTTTACTCCGAAGCGAATGCGCGAAAAGTTTCCGGCTCCGAAGTTTTGTGCTACATAAGCTGCAAGCGCTACTCCGAATGAAATCATAGGAAGTGTTGCCATCTGCTCAATTCTGAGTGCTGCAGTAAATGCAGCAATAACATCAGGCCCGAAAGTGTTACATACACTTTGTATTATTAAAAGGCTCAGTCCCAGAATGCCAAATTGTACGGCCATTGGTATACCGACTTTCAGGTGTGCCAGTGCAAAATTAAATTCTTTTTTCCAGTCAATAATCCAGTCTTTTTTCTTTAAATGAAGAATAGGAAAATGTTTTTTTACATACCAGACACACAAAAGAGCAGAAAAAGCTTGAGAAAGAACTAATGCAAAAGCTGAGCCCGGCACTCCCATATGGAATTCAAGAATAAATAATAAAGCCAGGAATATATTTAAAACAGATGCAATAATCAGGCAGTATAGAGGTGTCATACTATCCCCGAGGGCTCTTATTATACTGGCAAGAAGGTTATAAAAGTTTGCTACAATCAAACCTATAACAACAATCTGTATGTAGTAATATGCATCTTTGTAAATCTCCTGAGGGACATTCATCAAGAAAAGAATGTGGTGCATTGCTGCTGCGCAGATTATTGTAAAGGTAATAGTGAAGACAGTACTCAATATTGTTGACATTGTTACAGAGCGTCTGACGCCTTCATAATCCTTTGCGCCGAACCTTTGGCCGGTGATAACAGCAAACCCGTTTGTCATACCGACAATAATAAACATAATAAGGAAGAATAGAGGAGAAACCGCACCAACGGAAGCCAGTGCAGTCATGCCGAGCGTACGCCCTACGATAATTATGTCGGCGATATTATAAAACTGCTGAAATATGTTCCCGATAAGCAAAGGTATCGAGAATAAAAGCATTAATTTTAATGGTGCTCCCTTTGTTAGATCATTAATCATTTCGACTAGCCTCATCAATTATTATAAATGAAAAAATTTTATTTATAATAGTATATAGTTTATCTTAAAGGAGGGACATTATGTCAGAAATAAAACTTGCTGGATTAAGCGCAGAGGGCGAAGAAAGAGAATATGAACTTTCAGGATTTAAAGGCGACAGAGTTGTACTGTATTTTTATCCGAAAGATAACACTTCAGGCTGTACGCAGGAAGCCTGCGATTTTAGAGATAATGTTAACCGCCTGATTTCTGCAGCGGTTGTTATCGGTGTAAGTCCTGACAGTATAAAAAGCCATAAGAAATTTAAAGAAAATCATGATTTGAATTTCATACTGCTTTCAGATACAGAACATCAGCTTGCCGAACAGTTCGGAGTCTGGAAAGAAAAATCTATGTACGGTAGAAAATATATGGGGATTGAACGTTCAACTTTTGTCCTTGATAAAGACGGAAATATTGAAAAAGAGTGGAGAAACGTTAAGGTAAAAGGCCATGTGGATGAAGTTCTTGCCTATTTAACCGGTAATAATTCTTAGCTGCCTGATTGAGTTATAAATATATTCAAGTTCAGGTTTATCACATTGTTCAAGAAGGGAATTAATCTTCTGTATTAATTCCTCTTTGTTCTGCTCTTCTCCGAAATCAAACAAATCTTTTTCTTTTACACCCAGAATGCCGGCAATTTTTACCAGATTTTCTTCTTTTGGCATCTGATAACCGCTTTCGATACGCGTAAGATTAGAAGGCTCCATATCAAGCATTTCAGCAAGTTCAAACTGTTTAATTTTTAAACTCTCCCTTAACTGTTTTATGCGTCTGCCGACTTTTTTGCTTAAGTTTCCCATAAAATAAGGATAGCGTTTATTGACGGATATTGAAACACTACAATAAAGCAATTTTCGTTGACAATGTAGAAGTTTTTTACTTTTTTACCGGCATAAAGAATAAGGAAGGAAAGTCTATGGGAAACGAATTATCAGTAATCATACCTACAATTCAGAAGAAGCCAATGGTGTTGGAGAAGCTGGTTGGGCTGCTTGATAAAGATGAAAGCGTTACTGAAATATTGATAATAAATAACCGTGCAGAATCGCCTCTGGAATTTGAGAGCGGGAAGGTAAAGATTTATTCACCTCTGGTAAATTTGTATGTTAATCGTAGCTGGAATCTTGGAATTTCTATGATAAGGAATAAAAATTTTCTGCTTCTTAATGACGATATGCTTCCGTGTTATGATTTTTGCAGCCTTATTGTTAATTCTTCTGTGTTTTATCTGCCTGATACCGGTTTAATCGGTATTTCTCCGGCATCTATAAATCAGTTTTATTATGTTAATGATATTGATATTCCGGAAAGAAAAGAAAAAGATGGTCCTGTTTTTTCTCAAATGGATAAATATATGAACACCGGCGACTGGGGAATTGCAATTTTTGGTAAAAAACATTGCTGGCATAATATTCCGGAAGATTTGAAAATAATATGCGGTGACAATTATATCCTGAAAAAACAAAAACAGAAAAATAGAATAAATTATGAAATATCAAATATTCCGATAAATCATATTCATGCATCAAGCAGCGGAAGCCCGGAGTTTACAAAGATTATACAAAGCGACATTATACATTCCGTCAGGTATTTTCCGAACCAGACAGAAAGTCGCGTTTAGCAGCCTTAATTGCTGCAAAACAGCTTCCCCACATCGAAACAACAGAAGGACGCGAAGAACCTTCGCAATTGCATTTCTGAAACATTATTTCACCCTGATTGTTAACATCAAAAACCAGATTACGTTTTCGAGTTGTAAAACCGCCCATATAATCTAATTTATTTTTGCGGATTTCAGGTTCTTCATATACTTCGTTTAATTTATACAGCTTATCACTGCACACATTAGTATCTTTGTTTTGCTGTACAAGCTTTTTAAGCTTCAAATGTTCTTTTGCATCTGCAAGAAAATCATTTATCTTAAGACCGGTAAATTTAAGCAAATCGGCAATATCCTTGTTTCCGCCGTACTCGTCATAAGTATATTCTACAGTATTTCTGTCCTGAAAACTGTAACCTTTGACTTCACCGCTGTTGTTTCTTACCGGATAAAAATTGTAAACACCTCTTTCCGAATCATTAGCCAGTGAATCGTACGCACTGAATATGTAATCTTTTTTGTGTAGTCCTTCTATATTAACTATGTGCGCATCAGAAAGAGCAAGAAGGTTCAAATTGTAAGAACCGCTGTTTTTGACCTCGTCAAGAATACGTTTTACCTTTCCTTCTTCATCATTTCCTGTTGATATGTATCTGTATAAATCCGGTTTCTGTCCTCTTTTTTCGGCTAAATCTTTTATTGTATAGTCAACCGGATGTCCGGTAGGAATATACATATTAACGCCTTTTCCGGTTAAAGTATTAATCTGCTTTATAACTCCCCACAGAAACCCGTACTCCTGAGAATTCTGGTCAAGGTATTCAAGTTCCTTTTCATATTTTGATTTGTTTTTATAAATTTTTTCCAGCATATTCAGTAAAAGACTCTTTTTAGAGTTTAAATTTTGTGGCGTAAGGGTTTCATTTATATTTAAAATATCTGCTATCCCTCTTTTCAATTTTCTCAGCGATGCTAACGCGAGTGCAGGGATTATTGTGAAATCTCCGGGCTTTATATCGTCTGAAAGTTCTTTGAGCGTTTTTTCCAGACTGTCCATAATTTTTACATCATAAAGATTTTCATTAACATTAACTCTTTGAAACTTAACATTAGCATCGGTATTTTTAAATATAGCTCTTGCAAAATGCTCCATACTGCATCCATGACCTCCGCCATCGAGGATAAACACATTTTTTGCACCCAAAAACGGGGTGCTGTTAATAGAAATTTTCACAGGATAGTACTCCTTTATTCACACACATAAACAATATTAGAATGGAAAAAAATATGAGTCAACTTCTTTTTTCCATTCAAAATAGAAATAAATTGCAAGTATAAAATACACAGTCCACATAATTACTGTAGAATAAACTTTTTCTCCGCTGAATGCGATTATTGCCCACATAATTGCACTCAGTCCGTTAACAACCATCCAAACCTGCCATTGTTCTATTGCACGTCTAACAGTAAGATACATTCCTGTAATAGAGAAAACAGTCGTAATCCCATCTATTATTGGATTTTTGTCATGCAGAAAATATAGCAGATAAATTGCAATCAGGGTAAAAATTACGGTTATTATAAATGTTAAAAATCTTTCTTTTGCAGAGAGCGAGATTTTAATAATTTCGTTTTCTCCATCTTTGAGGTGTTTTTTCCACCTGAAGAAACCTAAAATCTGCATAGGTACATAATACCCGAGGTATAAGACTAAATTTCCCCACAAAGCATTATGAAAAGCTAAATAACTGTAAAATCCGGAACCGGTTACTCCAAAAAGATAACACACAGGATTTCCTTTGCCTGCGAGAAAAGTGTATGTAATTCCAAATACAGCAGAGATTACAGCTGCAGGGCTGTCTTTAAAAATAACAGCACACACTATCAATATAAGATAAATCAGACTGAGAATTTTAAAGCTCTGTTTCATATTTTTCATATTTATGTTATCTAATAAAAATAGATGAAAGTAAATTCAAACAGGGATATCTCATTCAAAAGTATTTATACTAATAAAGCACTGAAAAAAGGGTTGGAGTTCGCAGCACAGGATGGTGCTATGTTTTCAGCAACAACAATCTTGGCTCTTTCAATGCTGGCTCGCCCAGCAGCAATTGCACTTGCACCTCATACGGATAAAGAAAACAAAAAAGTTGCCTGTGCAAAGTCGCTTGCATCAAGCGCGGCAGGATATTTTCTTACGCTGTTGGTTTCGACGCCGTTTGTTAACGCGATGATGAAAATAGACGAGCAGCCACAGAGGTTTTTAAAGCCGGAAACGATAAATAATTTTAAGAAAGGCAGTGAAAAACTGTTTCAATCAAAAAGCTATACACTTGCGACCCAGCTGTTTAAATTAGGGCTGGGTCTTATTGTTGCTGCGCCCAAAGCTATTTTAACCTGTGCAGGCATGCCGTATGTTATGCGCTATATATTCAACCAGAAAAACGAAAAGAAACCGGAAAATCTGAGTTTTAAAGGGAAAGGAAATGATAAACTTGCACATGGAATAGGAAAAATTCTTGACAACAAAGGAATGCAGAAGTTTTCGGACAGATATAAGGACTCTAACTTCCCTATGCACATTATTGCTGCGACTGATGCGCTTACTACAGCTACCTTTATCCATGAAACAAACAGAAGCGATAAAATTGAAGAAAAGCGTAAAAAAGCTGTGATATATAATGCAGGAATTTCAGCAACTCTAAGTATTACAAGCAGCTATATTCTGGATGGTTTGACCAAAAATCCTACAGAAAAGTTTATCCAAAAATTTAAAGAGGCAAATAAACTTGACCCTAATCTTGACAAGCAGGTCGAAGGAATTAAGATAGCAAAACCAATCATTCTGGTCGGATGTGTTTATTATATGCTAATACCTTTTATCTCTACCTTTTTAGCAGATATTGCCGACCACAATCCAAAACTGGATATCCCGCATAAGAAGAAGCCGCAAAACTTTGACAATGTGCTTAAAAAATAATAAAATATAAACAGTGTGGGAGTATTATAATGAAATTGAGAAGTCGTAATATTTTAACTCTTCTTCAGGATAAAACCTGTGATTATGAAGATAGAATTGCACTTGGTATGAAAAGTTCTTTCGGGTGGAAAGAGCTTACTTATAAAGGAATAGGGCTTTTATCAAGAAAACTTGCAAGTTTTTTGATAGAAGAGCTGGGAGTTAAAAAAGGAGAGCGTCTTGCCATTTTGTCCGAATCAAAACCGGAATACGGCGTATGTGTCTTTGCTTCAGTGCTTTCCGGCATGGTAACGGTGCCTTTAGACGTCAAGCTTACAAAATATGAGCTGAAATCAATTATGCTGGACTGCGAACCATCTGTAATTATGGTTTCTCAGCACTATTTAGATACTGCTTTAGCTTTGAAACAAGAAATTTCATCAATAAAGCATGTCATAGTTATGGATGAACATTCCTACAACGACGGGATAAAAAATATTTATGAACTTCCGGATTGTTATAATGCCAAATGGCGTCACAGGAGTTCAAAATCAACAGCGTTTATTATTTATACCTCCGGCACAACCGGTGCTCCAAAAGGTGTTGAGATATCATTTAGAAATATTACGGCACAGCTTGAAGATTTGAAAATCGCGCTTGATGAAATTCTTCCGCATAGAAAGATAACCACACTTTCAATACTGCCAATGAATCATCTCTTTGAGATGACAGTAGGGTTTTCAACATTTTTAAACTTTGGTTTCTCTGTTTATTACACTCAGAGTCTTAAGCCGAAAGATATTTTGAGTGTAATGCGTGAAAAGCAGGTAGAATTCATGATTGTTGTTCCGGCTTTTCTAAAGCTTTTGAAGTCGGCAATAGAAAATGAATTAAAAAGTTCTTCGCTCTTTACTCAGTCTATGTTTAAGCTGATGTACCACTCTGCGAAGTTTGTTCCTTTTTACTGCTTGAAGAAACTAATGTTTAAAAAAATTCATGATAAGTTTGGCGGGAAATTTATCGGCTGTATTTCAGGCGGTGCTCCTCTTGATATAGCAGTCGGAAGATTTTTTGAAAGAATCGGTATAAAAGTTTATCAAGGTTACGGACTTTCGGAAACAAGTCCTGTTGTTTCTGTCAATACAGACAAACGCAGTGTACTGTCGTCAGTAGGGCGGCCGCTAAGAAATTATGAAACAAGAATTGATAGAGAAACAGGTGAACTTCAGCTTCGCGGCCCATCTGTAATGAAAGGTTATCATAACCAGCCGGAGTTGACATCTCAGGTCGTTGAACCTGACGGCTGGCTTCATACCGGTGATATAGCCAAAATTGATAAAGACGGCCATATTTATATTACAGGAAGAATTAAGAATATGATTGTCTTGTCTGGCGGAAAAAAAGTTTTTCCGGAAGAAGTTGAAGCTGTGCTTGAAAAAAGTATTTATCTTTCAGAAGTATGCGTTTTCGGCTCATCTAGAAGTTTTGGAGCTAAGGATGGAACCGAAGAGGTTGTAGTTGTTGCAGTCCCAAAAGAAAATCTATATGAATGCCATTCAGATGAAGAGGTGGAAAAAATTATCAGGGCTGATATAAAAACACTCTCTCTAAGGCTTACTGCATATAAACGTCCGACAAATGTTATTATAAGTAAAAGTGCACTTCCGCGTACTACTACAAGAAAAGTTAAACGCAAAGAAGTCAAAGAATTGGTGATGGGTTAATGAAAATAACTGTTTTAACTGAAAATAATGCACGAATTGATAATTACCTGCTCTCTGAACCGGGGCTGAGCCTTTTGATAGAAGCTAAAGACAAGAAAATTCTTTTTGATACAGGATATTCAGATGTGTTTATAAAAAATGCAGAAACGCTCGGGCTGGATTTGAGAGATGTTACTGATATAGTAATATCCCACGGACATAATGACCATACAAGAGGACTGACATATTTTGAACTGCGCGGTGTTCCTCTTATAGCACATCCGAATATATTTGATACAAAAATTGATGAAAACAAAATTCATTACGGATGTCCGATTTCCGAAGAGGAACTGGGGCGAAGATACCGGCTTAATTTAACAAACAGGCCGTTCTGGCTGAATAATGAATTTGTTTTTCTCGGAGAAATTCCTGAAAATAAATCTGCGGATATTGATGATACTGCGCTTGTGCATAAAACAAATGAAGGTATTTTTATAATAACAGGATGTTCGCACAGCGGCATCATTAATATCATTAATTATGCGAAACAAGTGTGCAGAGATGAAAGAATTCTCGGCGTTTTAGGGGGATTTCATTTTCTAAAAAAATCAGAAGAAGAGCTGGAAGAAATTTGCAGTTTAATGCTGAAATCCGGTGTAAATCCTGAATACCCGCTTTATCCCTGCCATTGCTGCGACTTGAAATCCAAAATAATAATGTCGAAGTTTTTTAATGTTCAGGAAGTATGTACAGGTGATGTTTTGAATTGTTAACACACCTCTTGACACTCTCTCAAGGCTTGTGGTACATGTAGTAATATAAATAGTATTAGATAGGTTGATTGTATTCAAATGAGCCCTTACAGGTTCTACAATCCCTCAAAAAGAAAGGAAAAACAATGTACGCAATAGTCGAAACAGGCGGTAAACAATACCAGGTTGAAGAAGGACGTTATGTTGACGTTGAATTACTTGGCGAAGAAAAAGACGCTAAAATCGTTTTTGATAAAGTCGTTATGATTGTTAACGGTAAAAAATCAAAAGTTGGTCAGCCATATGTTGCTAATGCTAAGGTTGAAGGCACTATTCTAAAAACTGACCGTGCTAAGAAGATTATCGTTTTCAAACAAAGACCTAAAAAAGGCTACAGAAAAAAACAAGGCCACAGACAAGGTTTTGCAAGAGTTATGATTAACAAAATCAGAACTACTGCTTCTAAAGCTAAAGCAGAAGGGGTAAATGAAGGGGCAGAAGCATAATCCCCACCCTAGCCCTCCCAGTTGGGCGTGGCGTAGCAGAGGTTGACAGGTAGTTTCAAATACAAATTGGTAGTTTTACCGATGTCAACCGACCAAAGGTTATAAAAAAAGGAGATATAAAAATGGCACATAAGAAAGGTATGGGTTCCACCCGTAACGGCCGCGATTCAGAAGCGAAGCGATTAGGCGTTAAAAAGTTCGGTGGAGAAATTGTAAAAGCCGGTAATATTCTTGTTCGTCAGAGAGGAACAAAAGTTCACCCTGGCAACAATGTAGGTATCGGTTCAGATGATACTTTGTTTGCTCTAATTGACGGGCAAGTGAAGTTTGAAGCTCATAGACGCGATAGAAAACAAGTTAGTGTTTATGCAGTTTAAGCTAAGTTAATAAAACTAAAAAAGCTTCCTCAAACGGGGAAGCTTTTTTAATGGCAAAAAAATTTTTTACGTGTTTTTATTTGTTTAGAAAGGTTGGTATATATGAACGTAAACTCTATTTCTCCAGTGGTTTGTAAAGCAAATATTATGAAGAATGCAAAACAAATCACAGCACCTTTGAAAGATGGCAATACATTAAGATTTACTGTTGGTGATAATTATCTTGAAGCACTTGTTACCAGAGGCGATAAAATTATCGAAGGTAAAGGAAAGTATTCTGGTAAGGGAATTGCTGTAACTGAAGTGTTTAAAATGGCGGAAAGCTTTAAACCTCATATAAAAGAAGGGTTCGATTTTCTTAAAGAATTTAAAGCGGCTATCCTTAAATAAGATTGATAAGTTTTGTAAACTATTATATAATAGGTTCATCTGACAGCCTGATGGAAGGGAAAAAAGATGAGCGATATTTGTAAGAACTGGACTCAGTGGCTTAAGCAGAACCGGTTTGCGGGGCAAACTCCAGAGATGCAGGAGCAGACTATGCGCTGGCTGGAAGCTGTAAGAGATGTTATTTTAGTTTATGCAGAAATTAAACCATATGATGTTGTGCTTGATATTGGAACGGGTACAGGACTGCTGGCCTTTAAAGCTCTTGAACAGCAGAATTGCAGCGGCAGAGTAATCTTTTCAGATATGTTTCAGGATTGTCTGGATGACTGTAAAAAAATTCTGGATGAAGCCGGAGTAAAAAGCGGTTATGAACTTCTAAAGTGTCCGGTAGAGCATATTGCACTTCCGGAAAGTTCTGTTCACAAGGCACTTATGAGATCAGTTCTTGTGCATGTTGTAAATAAACAGCCTGCAATCTCAGAGATTTATAGGGTGCTTAAACCCGGCGGCAAGTTGTGTGCATTTGAGCCGATAATACGTTCAAATACGCGATACTGGGAAATTCTTGATCCGATGTATGTTGAAAAATATGAAGATTTTAAGCAGGTAGAAAATGAAATTATGGAAAATCCGCTTGATTCTCTGTGTAATTTTGATGAACACACATTAGAAACTAATTTGGAAATCGCCGGTTTTTCTGTGCCGGAAGTTAAACTTCAAGAAGTTCGTTCAAGATACGTTGTACAGCCCAATATGGTTAGAGAATGGTTTATTAATCCGCCTTCACCAAACCAGCCTTCGACGAAAGAGAGATATTTGAAATATTTTGATGAGCCGACAGTAGAGAAATTTATGCAGGATGTGCAGAATTATCTAACCGGACGGGAAATAAGTTTAAAAACAAATGCCGTGTTTATTAATGCGACAAAATAGGGAGATATAGATGAAACAAACAGCAATAATTATACCTGCAAGATACGGGTCTTCAAGACTGGAAGGAAAGCCGCTTTTGAGAGCAAATAATAAGCCTATAATACAGTGGGTTTGGGAAAAAGCTTCAAAATGCCCGCTTGTTGACAGGGTTATTATTGCAACGGATGATGAAAGAATTTTTAATGTATGCAAAGATTTTGGTGCAGAAGTCGAAATGACTTCGACTGAACATAAAAGCGGAAGCGACAGGATTGCAGAAGTAGCTGAAAGACATCCAGAAATCGCCTATATAATTAATCTTCAAGGTGATGAACCTTTAATTGAGCAAGCTAATATTGAACTTGTAATAAAGGGTGTTCTAGAGGATGAGAATGCTGATATTTCAACTCTTTTGAGAGAGATTAAAGATGAAGATGAGGCACAAAATCCTAATCTTGTAAAATGTGTTTTTGATGTAAATAATTATGCAATGTATTTTTCACGCTCCAAAATTCCTTATGAAAGAAATGCAGGAAAATCAAAGATTTACGGTCATTTAGGAATATACGGCTACAAGCGTGAAGCCTTGTTTAAAATGACAAAACTTCCCCAGACGAGTTATGAACAGGCAGAAAGCTTAGAACAGCTGCGTGCTCTGCAAAACGGAATGAAAATAAAGGTTGCGGTTGTGGATAATATTCCTGTCGGAATTGATACGCTGGAGGATTTTGAAAAATTCAAGCGTATGGTTGAGGCTCAGTAAATGAACTTAAAGACACGAATTACCAAATTACATTATGATAAGAACGCACACGGGATGTTTTTCAATATTTTGAGATTTGCTTCTTTGTTTTACGGCTTAGGAAGCGGGTTTAAAAATTTTCTTTATGATAAAAATATTCTTAAGCCTAAGCGCGTAAATGCTTTTGTGATTTCCATCGGTAATTTGACGACCGGAGGTGTGGGGAAAACTCCTGTGGTGGCTGAGCTTGCACGTTATTTTGTAGAAAAAGGCGAGCGAGTTGCAATAATTTCGCGCGGATATGGCGGTAAATTAAACAATAAAAAAGTCAATGTAATTTCTGACGGTATTAATCTTTATTACAAAGCTGATATGGCTGGAGATGAACCTTACTGGCTCGCTGTTAACCTTAATATGTGTGCAGTTTTAACGTGTGCAGATAGAGTTAAGGCTGCAGAGTATGCGATAAGTGAGCTTGGCGTGACAAAAATAATCCTTGACGACGGTTTTCAGCACAGGAGAATGGCTAGAGATTTAGATATAGTTCTTGTTGATTCTGAAAAAATGTTTGGTAATGAAAATCTTCTTCCAGCAGGGCCTTTGAGAGAAGGTATGGAGGGTTTTAAACGGGTGGACAGACTTGTAATTGTTAGTAAAAATGTTGACCACTCCAGAGCAGAAAAACTTGCACGGATAATGGAAAAGAAGCAGGGAATAAGTACTTTTGTTGCAAAAGTTGAGCCGGATTATGCTTACAATATTATAACTGGTGAGCTTCTTCCAAAAGATACTACAGTTACTGCGCTTTCTGCAATTGGTCAGCCGGAGCAGTTCTATCAGTTTTTAAAAGACTATGATGTAGTGCAGACTGTAACTTTTGATGACCATCATCAGTATGCGGCTGACGATATTTCTTCAATAGAAGGTAATATTATAACTACTGAGAAAGACGCTGTAAAGCTCGCTTTGCTCCAGAGGCCCGATATTTATGCTTTAAAATTAAAAACGGTTTTGGATATTGAAAAATTGTGTTATAATTCAGAAGGAATAAAGCAGCCGGATAATCGCGCCTAAGAAGACATTTGTCTTACAAAACGGGTGAGGAAAGTCCGTGCATCCGAGGACAGACCGCCGGAGAAACTCCGGGCAGCGTGAGCTGGCGGAAAGTGGCACAGAAAATATACTGCTAACTGCTTTATGCAGCAGCGAGGGTGCAACGGTGAGTTAAGAGCTTCACCAGCAATATCGGAAGGTATTGGCTAGCTAAACCCCGGTTGGATGCAAGACGAAAGAAACATTATAAGGTGTCCGCCTTGTTTCAAAAAGTCGCTTGAGCTCTGGAGTAATCCTGGGACTAGATAGATGATTATCAAGTATACTTATGAAGTAGAAAAAACAGAACACGGCTTACGGGTTGCTTTATTCTTTTTTTAGATTACACGCTTGCCATTTTTTCCTGAAGTGTGTGCGCAGATTCTTCGTAACCAGCTCTTCCCATTAGTGCATAAGTATAATTCTTAGCCTGTTCAACTCCAGGCTGGTTAAAAGTATTTATGTTATAAAGTTCACCGGCAATTGCAGTCTGAACTTCCAGCATGTAAAGCAGCTGGGCAACATTGTATTCATCAATTTTTTCAATAGAAAGTGTCATTGTAGGGCGTGAATAATCTGCAAGTGCCACTCTCGTTGAATCTGCTTCAGCGTTAATCAAATCATTAATAGTTTTTCCGCCAAGATATCCAATACCTGTGTATTCAAAAATACGCGGAATTTCTAATGTTGTGTCAAAATTTTCTACTCTTATAAATGTAATAACTTTATTATTTGGCCCTTCATTGTATAGCTGAATTTGTGAGTGCTGGTCAGTTGCTCCAAGTGCTTTAATCGGGGTAGGACCCACATTTACTTTATCTCCGTTATTGTTAACTTCTTTCCCGAGGGATTCTGCCCATAATTGTACATACCAGTCAGACACATATTTTAATCTGCTTGAATAAGGCATCATAACAGAAAGATTTTTACCTTTTTTAGTATCAAGAAGATATTGTATCAAAGCACCCTGAGCAGCAATGTTCTGGTTGATGTCAGTATTCTTTAACGCAAGATCCATATCCTTAATGCCATTCATAATCTGGTCGATGTCAAGTCCTACAAGTGCAAATGGTACTAGGCCTACAGCTGAGAATACTGAAAATCTCCCGCCAACATCATCAGGTACAACAAAAGTCTTGTATCCTTCCTGATCTGCAAGCTGCCTTAATACGCCAACTTTCTTGTCAGTGGTTGCAACAATATTTCTTCTGTAATCATCGCCGAGTTCTTTTTCAAGACGGTCTTTTATAATCATGTACTGCGACATTGTTTCAGCAGTGGAACCTGATTTTGTGATTACATTTACCAGGGTTTTTTTCAAATCAAGTATATCTAAAAGTCCATTCATAGAGTCAGGGTCGATATTATCTAAAAAGAAAATTCTCGGGAGTCCGTTTCTCTGTTCCGGAGTAAGTAGATTCCAGTATGGTTTAAGCAGAGCTTCGGTAACTGCAAGACCGCCGAGTGCGGAACCGCCTATACCGAGAACAAGAATGTTTTCAAAGCGGTTTTCTACCATTGAAGCAAATTCTTTAACATACCATACGGTTTCCTCGTTATAGCCTAAATTCATCCATTGAAGCCACTGTCCGGGTTTATCTTTTCTCTGGTTTAAACTTTTTATTATATTAGAGATTGTTTCTTTGTAATTCTCAAACTCCACGCTTAAGTTTAATCCGTTTTCTTCGCCGATAATGATCGAATCAGTGTTTCTGAAATTTAATTTAAGCATTCCCCGACCTTTCTCTATAATTAATACTCTTACTTTAATTGTACTATTAACAATTATTTTTTCAAGGGTGACATGTATAGTAATAACAGTGGATAGAGGGATAATAGCCTGATCAAAAAATTTTGTAGTAAAATATTTATCGTGAGGATATTTTTTAAAACATTATTTATATTTTTGTGTTTTATTTTTTTGCAGGGTGCATTTGTAAATGATGTTCACTCTGATATTTTCACGTCTGAAAATTATATTCAAAATCATCATGAAAACATTGTTCTGACGTCTGAAACGATGCGGGGGCTGGAAATCTTTTCTCAAGAAGGAGACGGAAATCAGCAATTCTCTCAGAGCAGATGTTTTGGTGCTCATTCTAACCAAAATGCTGATAATATTTATTTAAATGACAATCCCGAAATAGCCGGGGCAAACATTCATAATTTATCAACCTGTTTTAAATCTGAAATTTTAATAAGAGCTCCGTAAATTAGTACAGGCTTAATAAAAAGATGTACAAAATTTAATAAAAAAAGGAGAATATTATGAATTTAGCGTTATTAGAAGACGGCTTTATTGTAATGATTATTGGTATGGGAACAGTTTTTGTATTCCTTAGTATCATGATTTTTGCAATGCATTTGAATGGAAAAGTTCTGCAGGTTTTAAATAAGTTCTTCCCTGAAGAAATCCCTGTAGAAAAGAAACCTGTGCAGAAGAGTGATAATAATGAAGAAATTGCACTTGCTATTGCCTGCGCTATGGCAGGGGGTAAATAAATTGGTCTTGTAGGTTCAATTTACTAATGTAAAGCAAAGGAGAAATTATGGACGAAGAAAAAAATTCTCTTAAGGAAGCGCACGGCTCCGGATTTATGAGTACGCTGATTTTTATGGCAGTTGCAATTGCGGTAATGATTATGCTAAGGCATTATTTGAATTACTAGTGATATGATACCAAAGTGATTAAGAATTATTCTTAATCACTTTGTTTTAAAATAGGGTTTCATTTTATTATTGATGATTTCCAAGAGGTGTGAACCATATTTATTGTTTACAATTCTGGCATTAATATTGGTTAATCCTTTTAATTGAGGCACCCATGTGCTTCCCATTTTGTTAAGCCTTTTATTGTATCCCATATTTACAACTTGAACGTGTTCAAGTTCCCATTTAACCCTCCACGAAGTTGCATTAAAAATAATTATACAAAAGTCTTCCCTGTATTCTTTAATTTTATTTACGAAGTTTTCTACAACTTCTTTTTTAGGATAACTAGAAGTATAAATAGCAAAAAATAAATATTTATCATTTGCGTTTAAATAGCTGTAGAAATTTTCTATCCGTTTTTTGTATAAAGCTTTAAATTCTTCCAAAGAAGGATTTTCTTCATGTATAAACGAAATATTATATTTTATATTCTTATAGTAATAATTTTTAGTTACTTCATTTTTATATAATTCAAGATTATCAAAAAAGTCGTCAAAATTATTTACAAATAAATCAACATTATCCGTAAAGAGAGAAAATACTTGATCAAAAGGACAAGTTAATTCGCCCTCTTTTCTATATGGTTTTATTCCGTTTATGCTGGTCAAAGTTCTGGGAAAACAATTCTCTCCAAAAGGTATAATAATGTATTTATGATTATATTTTTCATAAAGTTTTTCTTGGGGAAATTTAAATAATAAGTCAATGTGCTTAATTCTGGTATAGATATCATGACTATCAATATCTATATTTATACTAAAATGAAAACGCATTCTTCTCCTGTTCTAATATTATGACAACCTGTCATAATATTAGAACAATAATATAAATCATGCAAGAAAGAAAACGAGAATTGCAATTTGCAATTGCGCATGTTGTCAAGAAATATAGGAAAAAATCTATAACCAAGAGTGCTGATGAAATAGGAAT
Source organism: Candidatus Gastranaerophilales bacterium (assembly GCA_900552525.1). Taxonomy (GTDB): domain Bacteria; phylum Cyanobacteriota; class Vampirovibrionia; order Gastranaerophilales; family Gastranaerophilaceae; genus CAG-196. The sequence continues at coordinate 182,742 of UNSK01000001.1, forward strand.
GGGAAAATCACTTTGGGCTGACTTAGAGAACGGAATTAAAGACCCGCAGTTGTCAACAATTTGGCGAATAGCAGAGGGACTTGAGATTAAACCGAGCGAATTAATCCGCTTAACAGAGGAGTATTTAGGAGACAGATTTTCTTTTTTGGAGGATACTTCTTCTCAGCAGAAATAAAAAATTACAACTTTTTGCCGTAAATTATTCTTTCAATACCGGCTAAATCTTTTTCTATTTTTATATCTTCAAAAATTTTTTCCATAAACGCTTTTACCAGTTCTGCTTCTCCGATTCCTAATTCAAACATTAAAATCCCATCCGGTTTTAAAAATTCCGGAGCTTGTTCTGTGATTTTTCTGTAAAATTCAAGCCCGTTTTCTTCTGCAATCAAGGCAAGTTTCGGTTCGTGCAAAACTTCCGGCTCAAACTCGTAATTAGCAGGGATATAAGGCGGATTTGAGATTATCATATCAAACTTTTCTTCTGCTCGAACTTTTTCAAACAAGTTTGATTTTCTGAAAACCGCTCTGTTGTTTATTCCCAGCTTTGTAACATTATCTAGTGCAACTCTCAGTGCGTCCGATGAAATATCTACTCCCAGAACCGTTGCATCTGTATTTTTTGCTATTGTGCAGGCAATGCATCCAGAGCCGGTGCCAATGTCGAGTACAGATACCCCCTCTCCAACGGGGAGGGTTGGGGTGGGGGTTAATATTTTGATTATATCTATTGCTCTTCTTACAAGGATTTCTGTTTCATCACGAGGTATAAGAACATCAGGTGTAACCTTGAAAAATTCTCCCATAAAATAAGCTTCGCCAATAAGATATTGGACAGGCATTCTGGTTTTAATTCTTTCCTGCACTTTTGCTTCAACGATTTCTATATTTTCGGGCTCTAGTCCCATTAAGCGGTCTTTTTCCGTGTATTTGCAGAAATGTTCAAGAAGCATTTTTACTTCTATTTTTGCCTCATTTGGTTCAATTCCGGCGTCAGTCAACATTTTTGTAATCGTTTGAATGTTCATCTAATATTCTCTCAATCTCATTTCGCAAATCAAGTTTGGATAGTTCTTTTACATCTTTTTTTTCTATAGAATATTTTTTGCACAATCTGTCATAATAGTAAAGCTGTTTTTTTGTAGGTTCTTCTCTGGACATTTTAACTTCCTGCAAAAATTTGCGCTTCTTTCTCTCAAATTCTTTGTTCGCCTCAATTATTGGGCGCTGTTTTTCTTTGTATTCATAATACTTGATACACTCTTTAATGTAATCTTCAGTATCTTTCAGAAAATCGCTGTCATCAATAACATTCTCAAGAAAAGGAAACCTTGAGGCGTTTAATTCAAGATAATATTTCTGGTCTTCAAGAAATTTTTCTAGAATTTCAGAACAACTTAAATCTAAATTTTGTTTCACTAACGCTCTTAAAAAATTACATATCCCGCTTTTTTGTGTTTTGTCAAAAGCGGGGTATATTCTGTTTTTTATTTGATACATGCCTTATTCCGCATTACCGCTACCACTTAAGCAAATCTTCTATGCCAAACCTGGGCCCCGCTTCATTGTTAGTAAATTTCATCAGCTTTTCTGTTAACGGATTGGTCTGATAGGATTTATGTTTCTCTTTGAAGCCGGTTTCGTTTTCAAAGTTCTTATTCGTAATAACGGTAAATCTCTTTCTTTCTTCTGATGTCATACTCAAAAGCCTCTTTCAATGTTTAAATATCTCTTATGTATATATAAAGTATTTAACAATTAAAAAATTGCTTTTTTTATTCTGTATTATTAAGAATTGTAACAAATATGGGATATTTTTTCAAATTTTTTAACATTTTGAAACATGATAATTTCAAACATAATTTTTTCTGATACACTGAAAATATATGGGTTAAGAATGAATAGCTGGATAACCCTTGGAAAGGTAGTATATGGATATATTCTCGTTATTTACATTGTGCGGCGGGCTGGCATTTTTCCTTTATGGAATTACTATTATGTCGGCAGGGCTTGAAAAAATAGCCGGCGGACGTTTGGAGCGAATTTTGAAAAAGATGACTTCCAACCCGATAAAAAGTTTAGTATTTGGTGCGGGTGTTACGGCGGCAGTCCAGTCATCATCAGCAGTGACAGTAATGCTGGTCGGGCTTGTTAACTCGGGGATTATGAAGCTTTCTCAGGCTATCGGGGTTATAATGGGATCTAATATCGGTACTACAATTACCGCTTGGATTTTAAGTTTATCAGGGATTCAGAGTTCTAATTTCTTTGTAAGATTATTAAAACCTGAATCCTTTTCACCTATTATGGCACTTGCAGGTGTTGTAATGATAATGGCTGCAAAGAGTAACAAAAGAAAAAATGTCGGAGCTGTTCTTATCGGGTTTGCAATATTAATGTTTGGTATGGAAGTAATGACAGAAGCAATGTCGCCTTTAGCTGATATGCCGGAATTTACGCATGTTCTTACTGCGTTTGCTAATCCTATTCTGGGTGTTATTGTTGGTACTATAGTTACGGCGGTTATTCAAAGTTCAGCTGCTTCTATCGGTATTTTACAGGCTCTATCTATGGTTGGGGGAATGACATACGGAATGGCAATTCCTATTGTAATGGGGCAAAATATTGGTACTTGTATTTCTGCAGTACTTTCAAGTATTGGAGTTAATACAAATGCTAAACGTGTAGCTGCTGTCCACGTCCTATTTAATGTTTTTGGCGTTATAATTTGCTTATCTGCTTTTCAGCTTGGAAACGCTATATTTAAATTTAGTTTTGTAACTAATACAATTTCACCATTTGGAATTGCAATGGTTCATTCAATATTTAATATTGTAACAACTGTACTGTTATTTCCGTTTACAAAATTCCTTGAAAAATGTGCTATGGGAATTATCAAGGATAAAAAGGTTAAGGATAAAAATGTACTGCTTGATGAACGTCTGCTTCTTGCACCTTCGTTTGCTATTGCTGAATGTGTGCGCCAGACAACAAAAATGGCGGATTTAGTTGAGTTTAATTTTATCAATTCTACTAAAATGCTTAAGAGTTATCATCATAAAAAAGCCGAGCAGATAAAAAATAATGAAATTAAAATTGATACATATGAAGACAAACTGGGCGCGTTCTTGATAAAACTGTCAGGTAAAGAGCTTTCGGAAGAAGATAATGATAAAATATCTCAACTGCTGTTGACAATTGGGGATTATGAAAGAATTGGCGACCACGCTTCTTATATTCTTAAGATTGCAGAAAAGTTAAAAGAGTCTGAAAAGAGGCTTTCTCCTGATGCGGTTGAAGAGCTTAAGGTAATTGTACATGCTGTGTCTGAAATCTTTATGATGTCATTTGAGGCTTATAAGACAGATAATCTACAGATTGCGCAGGAAGTTGAACCTCTGGAAGCAGTAATCAAAAAGATTATCAGAAAGGTTAAAAACCGTCATATTCAGCGTCTTAAAGAGGGATTATGCACTGCGGAAGTCAGCTTTATGTTCTCTGACTTGCTTAATGATTTGAGAAGAATTGCTGCTCACTGCGGAAATATTGCGACCTGTGTTATTCAGCTTCACGACAAAACTCTTGATAAGCACGAATACAACCACAGAAATAAGGATGAAGATTTGCAGTTTGTAAGCAAATATGAAGATTACAAATCCAGATATTCTGTTTCAAGACATAAATCTATTGAACAATCAGGTAAAGTTCTTGTTTAGAGTTTAACAGTTCTAAATAGTGTTGAATATTTATGCGAACCGTAGTAAATGACTATTGAAACAAAGTAGTTTTCTAAGTCATTTACTTCAAGGTAAGTTTGAACCGGTGTTTTTCTCTTGGTGCTCTTTAAGTTTCCTATAAAGTCCAGAAATCCCATATGAATTTTCTGTGCACCTGTAAGTTTAGGTTTCGGAATATGCTTATCATAAAACATTTCCGGAGTATAATCTCTCTCGTATACTGGGATAATATGCTTGACGACTCCATTTTGTTTAAACAGCATATACCATTCTCCCTGATGCTCGCGCGGAGTCAGAAGATAATAGCCTGGTTCAATTGTTATGTTCTTAAAGTATATAGGTGAAATTAACCGTAAAAGCGGATAAACTGACCACGATGTATCTTTCATATCATAATACTGATCCGGATCTATATCGTGAAGATATGAGAATGTCGGAACCTGTAAATCATTATATATTTGCGGATAATTTTTAGTAGGTTTTGTTTTTTGTGAAGGAGGGATAATTACTTCATCAGCCGGAGTTTCGTCCTCAAAAGTCTGATAAGCTTCGCCAGCAGGTTCTGCCTCTTCTTTTTCTATGTCTTCCGGATTAATATCATCATAAAAACCCGGTGGTGTGCCTGCATGCCCCCCATTGTCCTGCGGCTCAGAGAATGCCGGCAGGAATAAAAACATAAAAGCTAAGATTAATAAACTCTTCTTATGCATATAAATATTTTAATTGATTTTGAACAATAGTCAAAATCTTTTCTATATTCTTGTTTTCAATTTCCCGAGTTTTGCACGTTTTTTACGGCGCATTAAATCTACAAAAGCTTCCAATCTTGTTATATAGCCTGCTTTACCGGTTTGTTCATCCATAATAAGAGTCAAAATCGGAATCTCATGGTCTTCTCTCATGGTCGGGAAAATATTTTGCGACATAATTTCCGGCATACATGTAAACGGTGAAATATGTATAATTCCATCCTTGCCTTTTTCATCTGCAAAGACAACATCAGAAACACATTCCAGAGCATCGCCTCCGATATCTCTCATAAGATAAGGTTTTGCCATACGTTCAGCTCTCTGAAGGTGTGTTTCAGGCGGTCTGAAAGCCTTTGGTATAATCGCATCTTTTAAAAAGCTGCCTACTGTAAGGCTTCTTCTTGTCTGAACACCCATTTTCCCGAGTTCACGTTCAATATTCTGGTTCGAAAATTCATCGTTGACAAGGAAAATTTCTCCGGTGATATCAACATTTAAAACTTCTCTATCAGGATCAATTTCAGTCTTTTCAATTTCTTTTAAAGCAAGCTCATACGCTTTTTTTAAATCGTGTGTAGAATCTGCTTTATCAATCATTCTCAACGCTTTTTTGTAGTTTTTTTCAGCCTCTCCGAACTTAATTTCTCTTGCTCTGTAATAGGAAAGAGCTGTGTCTAAATCATCAATAGCAAAGATTTTTCTGATTGTTATATTGATTGCACGCAGTATTAAAATAGGATCGTTTTTACCGGAGATTTCTTTCAAGAAATTATACAGTCCTTTAATCCCGTCGTATAATGATAATTCTATATAATTAGCTTTATAGCCTAAATCTTTAAGGGTTGTATGAATATTTCCGCCGTATTCACCAAGTCTGCAGATACCTGGAGATGTAATCATAGCAACATAATCAGCGCCGCCTTCAATCGCTTCAATAAAGTTGCCTAAAATCAATTTATAAGGGAGACATATTGCTTCCGGAGAATTTTTTGTTCCGTAAGAAAGAGTTTTTTTGCTTGTATAAGGCGGGATATATGGTTCAACACCAATCTTTCTTAATCCTGCTGACCATGCGATTGATATTGTTCCCATGTGAGGAAATGCGACTTTAATTTTTTTCTTTTTCTGCATAAATTCATACTCCTATTAGTATTATTATATCTAAAAAAAACTTTGTTGTATAATTAGGCTATGGGAAGAATTGTTCAACTATCAAAAAATGTAATAAATCAAATTGCAGCGGGGGAAGTTATAGAGCGTCCCTATTCTGTTGTAAAAGAGCTTGTTGAGAACTCTGTGGATGCAGGTGCAACGAAGGTTAGTATAGAAGTAGCTAACGAATGCAGAAATATTCGTGTGGCAGATAATGGTTCAGGAATACATCCTGATGATATTATTCTTGCTTTCTCAAAGCATGCGACGAGTAAGATATCATCAGGCGAGGATTTGTATAATGTTAAAACAATGGGCTTTAGAGGTGAAGCGCTCGCAAGTATAATTTCGATTTCCAGATTAACCTGTATTACAAGAACAGAAGAGTTTGATTTTGGTACAAAGGTTGAATGTGAGAATTCCGAGGTTAAAAAATCACAGACCGGATGTGCAGTCGGTACGATTATGGATATCAAAGATTTATTTTACAATCTGCCTGCACGGTTAAAGTTCTTAAAATCTCAAAAAACAGAATTTGCATATATAAACGAGCTTATCCAATCTTTGGCTCTAGTGCATACTAATGTCGCATTTGAACTCAAAAATAACGGCAAAACAATTATTAAGACTACAGGACAGGGTGATACACTACAGGTATTAAAAGAAGTTTTTTCCGAAGACATAGCTAAAAATCTCAGAGAGGTTTTTAAAACTGATAAAATGTCAGGTTTAAAAATTTCAGGTTTTGTCAGTACTCCGGATTATACAAGGGCAAGCAAAAAAGATTATTACATGTATGTAAATTCACGTATGGTAAAATGCCCGATTTTCCAGAAATCAATTGATACTGCGTATAAAAGTTTAATCGGTTCAAGATATCCATTTATTATTTTAAATCTTGAAGTTCCGCCGGAGGATGTTGACGTAAATGTACATCCAACAAAGAAGGAAGTACGTTACAGAAACCCAAATCAGATTTTTAATTTTATTTATTCATCAATTGATATGGCGCTCTCCGGAGTTACAGAAAGGCAGATTGCCCAGCCTGTTCCGGAAATGCAGCAGCGCGCTGCTGAACCTGTTAGACCAATGGAAATTAAAACAGAGGACATTTATGTAACAGAAGGGGAAAATATTGCTTCTGTTTTCAAAAAACCGGTTGAACCAAAACGAGTAATAGAATTTCCTAAGCCGCAGAGAGAAACTCAGCAAAATTTGAGCTTTGAACAGCCAAAATTTATTCAGGAAAATCCTATCGAGCAGGAAGAGCAGATTATCGGGCAGTATAAAAAAACTTATATTCTGATAGAACGTGAAGAAGGGCTGGAAATTGTCGACCAGCATATTGCAGAAGAAAGATATATTTATGAAAAACTGAAAAAGTCAAAAAATATCGACTGCCAGCTTCTATTTATCTCTGATGTTATTGAAATTTCACCGAGTGATAAAGAACTTTTATCTGCAAATAAAGATAAGCTTGAGAAGTTCGGTTATGAAATTGACTTTATTTCTGATACAGAAGCTATTTTCAGAAAAGTGCCTCAGTTAATTTCTAAAGTTGCGCCGAAAGAAATTCTCGCTGATATTCTGGAACATATTTCCGGCGATATTGATAATATTGAAGAACAGATTTTAATAACAACTTCGTGCAAGGCTGCTGTTAAGGCAAATACTTTTTTAAGTCCTTTCCGCATGCAGGAAATAATTAAAAATTGGCGAACATGTGAAAAACCTTTTACTTGTCCGCACGGAAGACCTATATCTAAAATAATTGAACATAAAGATATTGCGAAGTTTTTTCAGAGAACAAAGTAATTTGTAACAAATTTGTTACAAATTACTGTTATCTGGCAATTTAATTTTATTATTTGTTTTAAAAAAGATATAGAAGTGCAGTAATTTTATGAAAGAAGGTAAATATGGATCCGATTAAAAATGCCGGCGCAGTAGATTATGCAATGACTGTTCCGCAAAATCAAAATCAAGTAGAAGGTTATGGCGATTATTCTTCAATGCCTATGGTATATGAACCGGAAGTTGAGCAAAAGAAAAAAGCTTCGTCAAATATGCTTGGAATGGCTGCACTTGGTGCTGTGGCTCTCGGAACTGCTATATATGCTGCTAAGAAGAGCGGTAAGATTAAAGATTTGAAATTCCAGAATGATGAATTGACTGTTAAAAATCAGGACTTAAAAAATAAGCTTGATGCTGCTGAAAAGAAAATTGAAGAGCTTACTCCAAAAAGTTTTAAAGAAAAATTAAAAGAATTCTTCAAGAAGTTAAATCCATTCAAAAAGAAGAATGTGGAAAAAAGAGCCGAAAATACAGCAGAAAAAGCAAAAGATGCCGCAGAAG
>UNSK01000002.1 GCA_900552525.1 Candidatus Gastranaerophilales bacterium
CTGGAGTTCTGCAATTATTTCTTCATAGTGCTTTTTCATATTGAGCAGGGCATAATTATATTTTTTTATTAATTTTTCTGTATTGTCTTTTTCAATATATTTAACTATTGTTTTCGTTTTGGGTTTAATTTCACTTTCAGGCTTAATTTCCTTTTTGACTTTTTCTTCTGCGTCTTTTATTTTAGATTCAGCATCAGTCACTCTTTTCAAGGCTGTTTCCAGCTCTTTTTTAATTTTTTTGTTTTTTGCTATTGTAATACCCGCAGCAGCTGTTGAAGCTAAAATTCCTGCACCGAGCAATATCTTTGCAGTGCTGCTCTGGCTTTGTTTTGTAGGGATAACAATTTCTTCTTCAGGCAAAAAGTCAGTTTCAGGTTTATTAATTTCAGACTGTCCGTAGCGTATAGGTGTGATTTGATTGATTTTCATAGGTATTCCTGCATATTATCATCTGGCATTCAAACTAAAACTCCTGACAAAAATAATTTGCTATCAGGAGTTTTAATCTTAATTATTCTTTACAATTAACTCTCTAAAAGTTTGTTGGCAAGTGGAGATTCAACTTTGCCGTTCAGTGTTTTGGAAACTTTTTTAATATTCTGTGCCATTGTTTCCATTTCAGGTGTCCATACGAAGTTATCAAGTACATATTTTTCACCCTTTGAAAAGTCACCTTTCATTTGTACCTGAATAATTTCTTCAAGCATTTTTCTTGCAGTCGGAACCATTTTTTCTATATCTACATTTAAGATTCCTTCTGGTGAAATTTCCATGGCGCCTTCTTTAATAAAATAGTAATTCTGCATTACCGAGCGTACTCTATGAGCCTGTGAGAGCGTTGGCTTAGAAGTCATCATGTTATCTGCTGCATATGTTACTATAATCTGCTTTCTCTGTTCAGGAGTATACATTCCGGCCTCAGTCAGAACATCAAGCATAGCAAGTGAAATCATATCCGCTTTGTTTTCCTCAATAATAGATTTGTATTTGCCTAAACCTTCTGTTCCGGATTTTGGTCCGAGAGAGTGTCCGTTTTCATGCCCTACTGTAAACCAGTGGTCTGCTTCATCGTTATAATACTGATGAAGTTCCGGATTAACAGTAGCAGCCAGTCTTTTTTTCATTTTTTCTCTTGCATCTTCTGAAGTAATCAATCGGATTTGTCTGTGATAAACATTTCTTCTGCCGCCATCCAGTTCCTTAATAGAAAGCTTGTCATCATTCGGAAGATTTTCGGCTAAGGTTATACCCGCTCTAAATTCGCCTACATCACCTGTTACAGCAACTAAATCAGCATCAACCATTGTCTGTTTTGATTCTCTGTCAGGAGAAATATTCTGGATATAATCGTCTTCAAACGGCATATTCTGTGCCATTAGCGGCAAGTAATTTTTTACTCCTAATATCGCATCTGTTCCTTTTTTGTTTATAATTCCTACACGACCGCCAAGAAAGTCTTTTGCCACTGGAATTATTCCGTTTTCATCCAGTAGAGCTTTCAATTCCGGATTTTCTACTACAGTTTCAGTCAACTCATCAGAGTAGTTTTCTCTTGTGATAGTGAATTCAAGCGGTGTATCCTGAAGCGTTGCCCACTTTTTATCAGCATAAGCATCAAGCATAGGATCAGCGGTTCTGAGAGCTTTTGCCTGCAGGATTAAAAATTCGTTGAAATCTGCGTTTGTTGAAGTTTCAGCAGCTTTTTCAAGCTCAGAGGCCATATATGCAAAATCATCTTTAAATTTATCAACATAATCTGTAGCCACAAGCTCATTTCCGACTCTTTCTACAACAGAGCGCTGGTTAAGGATTTTTGCAACATCGTCAACCTTGCCGTCTTTAAGCATTTTTATAAGAATTGCGTGAAATTCGTCTTTCTCTAAATCCTGCGGGTAAACACCTTTGCCAGGTCGTTCAGAAACTCCTTTTATAAGCTCTATCATGTTGCTTTCTCTATCCAGAGAGCAAACGCCCTTCTGTGCATCAAATAGGATTTTTGTTAACTTTGCCTGCTCATTGCCTTTTGCAATCTCGGCTTCAAGGTATTCTTTAAACGGCAGGTTGTTAGGATTGTCAAGCTGCATGTTTACTTTATCCAGAACCACAGCCGCTTTAACAAGGTGTTTTAAAGCTTCTTTGTCGCCTTCTGCAAGCTCAAGATATTCCGGAGCATCAACAGCAAGCATTTTCTTTGTTGTCAGGTAATCTTTATGTGTTCTTTTTTCAAGCTCTTCCATTGAAAGATTTAGTTCATAATCTTTTTTGCCTATATTAACATTGTTAATCATACTCATTTTATCAAGCTCCTTTATTAAATTTTCGGACTTATCTACAGATTTTTGCGGTTCAGGCTCTGTAGATTTTTTCAAACTTTTAAGATTAATACCGGCTATGTTGTTGATTGGATTAATCTCCATAAAATTATCCTCCTAACATTGCCACATTTGTTTTACCGAATTTTGCAGACAAATCGTCAATATGGTGGATTAAATAAACAAACGGCTCTAAGTCTTTTTCGTTCAAATCAACAATTGCCCCCCAATCGGCCCTACCGTGATGAGCAGCAATCATTTTTGCCACACGCTTAAAGCCTGCTGTCATGCAAATTGAAAAGCCGTATTGAGAATGTGAAATCCATTCTTTGCGGAAGTTTTCATCATAGTCAATCAGTCCGGATTCAAGATCTATAGTGTATTCAAATATCTTCCCGATATCATGCAGAAGGCATGCTGCATAAACTTCATCACGGTTTACACGCTGAAAAAATGCATCCATATTTATTTCTGCATACTTCAAGCACTCGAGAGTGTGCACCATTAAGCCGCCTATGTAATTGTGGTGCATAAGTTTTGCTGCAGGCATAACAAGGATTTTATCCTTGTTTGCAGTATAGATTTCAAGAACAAAGTTCTTGAGTTTTTCATCTTTAATTTTATTAATGTATTCTATGAGATTCTCAAACTCTTTTTCCCGTTCTTTTTCATCAAGTCCGGTTTTAGCTTCTTTGATTAATTCAAGTGCTGATACCAGACAATTATTATATTTTTCGTTAAAAGAACCGGCAACAATTCGCAGTAAATTACCGCATCTAAATAACTTTGTATCCATTCTGTTCAGGGCTTCTTCCCATAGAATACAATTCAAAAATTCTCCGGTCTGCGGGTCTTTTAATTGCAGTTTGCCCATTTTGCTTCCGGATTTAGTATCGCCGATTGAAAAAGTAACGACTTCGTAAGTAATATCGGTGCTAAACATTCTTATTCTCCTGATTATTGCTATATTATAGCACAAAAAAAGAATTGAATTAATGTTCAATTCTTCCTCTTTGTGTTTGTTAAAGCCTGATACTATTCATTTGGTTTTTTATCATTTTTATTTTTTGGGTTAGTATCTTCAACGGCTTTGCCAAGCATTCCGCCGGCAACTCCTGTCGTAGCAGCATAAGCAGCCATAACAAGCGGTGCAGCAGCTCCTCCGCTAAGGATAGTGACGGCTCCAAGCCCTAAAAGTGCTCCAATACCAAATCCTTTAGCTGTTTCGTGTGCTTTAAAAGCAACTGAATCAGATTTTGGTTCGGTTTGCGGTTCACTAACCCTTGCATTTCGGCTTCTGTTGATTTTTGAAACAGTACGAGAAGGCTCGTAATTTCGGATAGCAGTGATTTTCATAATCAAACCCTCGTTTTTAACACACTCATGCACATTACTACAAATATATTGTTTTGTCAATAGTTTCGTCACGAATATTTACATAAGCCGCTGAAACTAGCCGGAAGGGGAATAAAAAAAATTACAGCTGTGGTTATCATATAGTTGCTATGAATTACAATTATAATGAAGATTATCAATATGACAGCTGCGTTTCGCAGGGTATATGCTCGGTTAATCCGAGAACATCATCACTACAGGAGGTACTGATTTTGTATCTCAAGCTCACTGCATATTATGCACTAAAGCTTTATGAGAACGGCGGGTCGGATGAAAAGGCCAGAAATATTATTATGAATACGATTTCTGTTATGGTTTCTAACTTTGAGTTCTCGGAAAAGGACTTTGAAGCTCTGGCTAACGGGTTTAAGAATATTTTGCCTCCATTGATTAAAAAATATGAATCTCTGGCAAATGTAAAAGATGATATTCCTGAATCACTGAAATCTGTTTTAAAACTTGATGAAAAAGCAGATATCATCAGGTCTATAAAACTCGGCGAGCAGGAGTTCTTAAAAAAAGCAAAGGAAATTTCGGCTGAATCAAGAGATTTATACAAAATTTTGTTTGTTCTGGCTAAGAGTATTTGTATTAACGTGCTGGATTTAGAGAGTTTCGGGGTTGATGCAGAGGACGGTTATCTTTCTATTTTAAAGCTTCTTAATTCCCTGAATGCGGATGAGCAAAATCCTGAAAAAATAAAAGCCTTAATAGAAGAGATGGCAGAGATGGATGATCGTCTTATGAGAACTCTTCAAAAAGCTCGTGAAGAAAGATATGGAAAACCGGAAGTTGCTGAAGTTTCTTACACTACGACTCCGGGCAAGGCAATCCTTGTTGTAGGTTCAAATATAAGAGAACTCGAGGATGTTCTGGAGGCTGTAAAAGGCAAAGAAATAGATGTTTATACACATGACGAAATGATGCTTGCAAATACTTTTCCTAAATTCAGAGAATATTCAAATCTGAAAGGACAGTACGGGCAAGGGATAGAAAATTGTCTTCTCGATTTTGCGACATTCCCGGGGCCTATAATACTTACGCGGCATTCGCTTTATAATGTTGAACATCTTTATCGAGGGCTTTTATATACTACTGATTTTGCAAGTTCCAAGGGGGTTATACCAATAAAGGATAAAGATTTCTCTGATGTTATAAAATCTGCTGAAAAAGCAAAAGGGTTTAAAACTGGCAGGCCTTGTGAAACAGTAACTATCGGGTTTAATTATGATGAAGTTATTGCAAAGATAAAAGAAAAAGCAGGTAAATTCTCACGTGTGTTCATAATCGGGCTTGGAGCTTATACGCTTGAGCAGAAAGCATATTTTGAAAAACTTTTTTCTCAGGTGCCGGATGATGTCTTAATTGTGTCGCTTTCATACTGTATACAGCGCGATAATATCATTTGTCTGAATGCGTGTTTTGACTCATATGCCGTGACAAGGCTTACTGAAGCATTAAGCAAAGAGCTGGCTCTTCCGGTGACTGTATTTTTCCCGAAATGTGACAGACATACAATTTCACAGATGGTTTATCTCACAAAGACAGAAAATGTAGATTTATATGTAGGAAAATGTACGCCTATTATGCTGAATCCAAATATGATTACAACATTCCAAAAAGCTTTTGGGATAAAAGGCTTAACCTCCGTTAAGAAAGATTTGGATGAAATTTTGAAAAAATAGCTCATTGTTCTTATAAGTAATTTGCTGTATAAATATTATAGAAAGACGAGAGGTTATGCATGCAAAATTCTACTGTGTTTGTTCTGGATAGAAATGAGAACTCAAGAGAGATTATAAAATCATTTATAGAAAATCTTGATTTCGTAAGCGAGGTTAAGCTTTATGGAGATTATAATAAAGGTTATGAAGATATAAAGCTTGCCGAAAATCCTCTTGTAATTCTGGATATTTCTGAGGATTTTGCAGGGCTTGACGAGATTGCAGGAAAGCTGAAACTCGTTACTTCTAAAATAATAATTACCTCTGTCAACTATTCGACAAATACTATAATAAAAGCATTGCGTCTTGGAGCAAAGGAGTTTTTGCCAAAACCTGTTTTAAGAGAAGATTTAGTAAGAGTGCTTTCAATGCTTGCAAGTATTTCTCCGGAAAACGAAGTTTCGCAGTCAAAGATTATAACAGTTTATTCTAATAAAGGCGGTATAGGCAAAACGACTATTGCTGTTAATCTTGCAGCAGAGCTTGCAAAGGTTACAAAAGATAAGGTGGCACTTGTGGATTTGAACCTCCAGCTCGGAGATATTTCAACTTTCTTAAACCTTAATCCGCCTTTTGATGTCAATTATGTTATAAGAAGGCTGATTGATAAGGAAGAAAACATTCTTATTAAGGGGTTTGAAAAGTATAAAGACTTGTCTTTATACGTACTTTCGGATCCGAGCTATATTGAGCAGTCGGAAAGTATAACTACACAGCAGATTACAACATTGTTTTCTGCTCTCAAAAAAGTTTTTCCATATATCGTTGTTGATATGTCATCAAATATCGACCCGATATCTTTAAAAATTCTGGACAGCTCTGATTGGATTATGTTTACTACAATTGTTAATATACCGGCAATTCGTAATGCACAGCGCTGCTTAAATCTTTTCCGTTCCAGAAAATATCCTTCAAATAAGGTTAAAATAGTTATTAACCGGTATATGGAAAATGACGAAATCAAGATTGAAGATATTGAGAATACGCTTGGTGAGTCTGTTTACTGGAAGATACCTAACAATTACTTTACCATAATGGAAGCAATTAATAAGGGTGTAAGTATTTCGGAAGTAAATGCTGAGTCGAATATTGGAAATAGTTTCAGAGATTTTGCTGCAAAAGTTTCTGATGATATAATCGAGCAGTCTGTAGTACAGTACAGAGTTTAGGAGAGTTCATGCTAAATTGTATAAAAGAGAGTTTTAACCTTACAAATAAATATATAATACTTGCGACACCGTTAATTTTATTTTCGCTGCTCTCAAGCTTATACATCCTGTTTTCGCTGGGCGGAAATCTAGTAAGTCTGCTTATTGCGCTTGTACTGTTTATACTTATGCTTGCGGCGTTTATTTCCGGCTGGTCTTTTATGCTTAAAACCTGTGTACAGGAGCCGGAACGGGATGACCCTAATTCTCTTATTAAAGATTTTCCTGCCGGTGTTGGTGAATATTTTCTGTCCGTTTTAGGACTTATTTTTATTGTTGCTGTTCTATCAATCGGAGTACTTGGTGCTTCTTATGCTGCCGGCATGAAGCTAATAGGCAATATAGGAATATCATCAACAGCAATGTCGGGTGCTCTTGAGTCTACGGTTGCGTTGAAATCTTTTCTTATGTCGCTTACAGACGAACAGCTGTTTAGACTTAATGCATGGAATTTACTCCTGTTAATAACAATGGGGCTTGAGTATTTCTTGATTTTATTTTATATTCCTGCAATGTTTTTTAAGTCAAAAAATCCTTTCAAAGCACTGTTTTTAGCGTTAAAAGATTTATTTAGTAAAAAGTTTTTCGAAAATCTTGGCTTGTATTTAATTCTTTTTATCTCATACTCTATTCTGTCAATTTTGACTACGATTTTCGGATTAAATGTGATAACCCACTTTATTTTTACACTTATAAATTTCTATTATATGGTGTTTATTGCGGTTCTTGTATTTAATTATTATTACGTAAATTTTGTTAAAATCGGCGGAAAGCTTGACCAAAGAATTTAGCGTTTTATATAGACATTGTTCATTCCAATTTCAACAAAACCTCGAGATTTTAACAAATCAGGTGTATTAGAGCGGTAATCAAAATCTCCTGTTATAATAAGTGAATTATCTCCAATATTCTGATATAAATTTGAGGCAAGCTGCTCTCGTTCGGCCGGTGTCAGATAAGGCCAAAAGTTGCGGCATAGGATTACTGTATTATCCGGAAGTTTTTCGGAAGTGTCTTTTAATATATCTGCCTGTGAAAAATTAACTTTACTTTTAATATTTTCTTTTGGAATTAAAACTAAATCATTGTTTGGATTTGCTGGCTTGCCCAGAGTGAAAAAGGTGGTCAGTTGATTTTTTGTATAGTGATTAATTCTGTACATCTCATTAAGCTTAATACCGAGGCGCCCTCTGTTTGCACTTTCTATATTATCGAAATCAATATCTTTTGCCTGTATGGGAAAGAATTTTTTTGCTTCTTTTCCTAGAATTTGAATGAGTTTGACTGCAAGAGTGTATGGTTCCTGTCCGTTGGAACAGGCATGGTTAAGTACATTAACTTTTTGTACTGTTTTATATTTTTCTCCAAGCAGCTCCGCAAGACAAGTCCAATTTAAATCTTCTCTGAAAAAGTAAGTTGTGGTTTTGTACAAAAATTTCCCGCTTTTATTGAAAACTTCGCGGTTATTGCCTCTGTAAGCAGGGTTATAAGTTTGAACGGGTGATATAAACATAATAATTTAAACCCGGTAAAATATTTTTTTGCCTGTTTATGAAATTCTTCTTATCATTTCATGGGCTTCTTCATCTTCAGGGAAGATAGTCACAACTTTATCAAGATACTCAAGAGCCTTATCATTATCTTTCAGGCCTTCATAGCATCTGGCAAGACTCATCAATAATGATATGTTATCCTTCTTTTTTGCCAGAAGATTTTTAAAAATGTTTATAGCAGATGCGTATTCTCCGAGTTCATAATAAGTGAGAGCAAGTGTATTTTGTGTTTCTATATCAGGATTTTGTTCAACAGCGTGAATAAGGTAGTGTTTTGCTTCATCAAATTCTTTGCGTGCAAACAAAATTCGTCCTGCGCAGAACTGAATATACTCGTGATTCGGATTAATCTTAAGAGCCTTCATTATATAATCTTTTGCTGCATCAAGCTGATTCAGGATAAGTTTATTTAAGGCCATAAATGTTAATGCAAGCACATTTTCTGGTTCCAAATCAAGCGCTTCTCTGTAATATCTTTCAGCCTCTGTGTTTTTAGAAACAGAGTATAAGAAGTTTCCATATTCGAAAATTATTTCAAAATCATTAGGCATAAGCTTCATTGCTGTTTTAAACTCGTCTTCCGCATAATCGAAAAGACGCTTGTTGAGGAATATTATCCCTAAATCTTTATGAGCTTTTGCAATATTAGGATTCATCTTAATAACTTTTTTTAGTATCTTCTCTGCAGTGTCAGTGTCGCAAAGACTTGAAGATAAAATTGCATACTGGTGAAGCGTTTCTGCAGAAGGCTTGTTTTTTAAAAGAATATTGTCATAAATCTCTTTTGCCTTAGAAAGCTGATTAGTCTTAATATAAAGGCTTGCAAGCTTCTGTGCAGGAAGAATAAATTTCTGGTTTAAATAAACAATTTTTTCCAGCATAGAAATGGCTGTTTGTATTTCTCCCATTGCTTCGTAGCAGGAAATAAGATTAAATTTGTAATTTTCTTTTTCAGGGTGCATAATAAGCAGGCTTTTATAAATTTCTGCCGCCTCTTTATACTGTCCTATTTTTACCATGGACATAGCTAATGCAATGTTGAAACCTTCATCTTCGTTATCAAGCTCTACTGCCTTTCTGAAATATTTACAGGCTTCTTCATGGTTTTGCTGAATCTGAAAAGCTGAACCGATGTTGTAATAAGCCATAGGGTTTTTAGGATTAAGTTCAAGAGCCTTTTGATAATAACTTATAGCCTCGCCGCTTCTTCCTGTTGCAATACATGCTGTTCCGAGGCTGTTCAATGTTCCGAGATTTTCCGGAGATTTAGCCAGAGCTTTTTTGAAAGGTTCAATACTCTTTTCAAACTCTTTTATTTTCATGTAAGCTGTGCCGATTATGAAATCAAAAATATAATCTTCCGGATCTATAGCAGAAGCCTTATAAGCGTATTTGACAGCTTCTTCGGCTTCGTTGAGCTTCATTAATATAATACAAAGGCTTTTATATCCATCCAGATAATCCGGACGGAGTTTTATTACCGTCAGGTAAGCATTTTTTGCTGAAACTAAATCTCCAAGGTTATCATAGCAGCTTCCCAGATAAAAGAATGAAGTTGCATCCTCAGGATTGTATTTAACAACTGTTTCAAATGCTATCCGTGCTTTATCATAGTTACCCCGGTTAACTGCTGTAAGGCCTGCAAGTTTCAAAAGCTCAATGTTATCCGGCTCTTCTTTAAGGGCAGGTTCTATAAGTTCCTGAGCTTTTTCAAAATCTTTTTCTCCAATTAATTCGTTAATTCTATCTAAATTTGCCATTTTTTCTTTTCCCTAGTAGTTTTACTTTGAGGGAGACTAGGTATTTGAATATAGTCTGGTATTTATACGGAATGTCTCCCGACCAAATGTCTACGTGCGTAGCACTAGCCTCCGAAGTAGTTTTTCAATCCCGAGGTCAGGTTTTTATTTTTGCACAATTTCTTTAATTTAGAAATTGCACGGTTTTCAATCTGTCTTATACGTTCTCTTGAAACTCCGTAGATTGAACCGATTTCATCCAGAGTCTTTTTGTTTCCGTCATTGTTAAGCCCGAAACGTAAAATCAAAACATCTCTTTCTTTCTGGCTTAACTGTTCAAGCATGCCTTTGATATCATCTAGCATGCTCTCCTGTGATACAAGCGAATCCGGCGCTATTGTTGATTCATCTACAATGTAGTCAATAATCTTGTTTGAATCATCTTTCTGTCCTGTTGGCGTGTCTATACTTATTGTAGACTGAGTTGCCTTTATGATTGATGTTAATTTTGAAACAGGAATGCCCATCTTATCAGCAATTTCCTGCTTAACAGGTATTCTTCCGAGTTCTGTTGTCAAATCCATAGTAGCTTTTTTAATTTTATTAATCGATTCAATTAAGTGTATAGGCAGTCTTATAATTCTTGCCTTGTCCGCAATAGCTCTTGTTATTGACTGCTGAATCCACCATGTTGCATAGGTTGAAAACTTGTATCCTTTCGTATAATCAAATTTCTCAGTAGCTTTGATAAGCCCCATGTTGCCTTCCTGAATTAAATCAAGAAAAGAAAGTCCTCTTCCTATATATTTTTTCGCAATACTTACAACAAGTCTAAGGTTTGCATTAATAAGCACTTTTCTTGCAATTTCGCTTTGTGTTTCGTAAATTTTCTTTGCAACTTCAAGTTCTTCTTCCGGAGTAAGCAAAGGAATTTTACCAATCTGCTGGAGGTAAATCCTTACTGAATCGTCAGAATTTACAGAATTTAAGCTT
This sequence comes from Candidatus Gastranaerophilales bacterium, assembly GCA_900552525.1. Lineage (GTDB taxonomy): Bacteria > Cyanobacteriota > Vampirovibrionia > Gastranaerophilales > Gastranaerophilaceae > CAG-196. Next base: position 10,925 of record UNSK01000002.1, read on the forward strand.
TCTTGGGTTTTTGGTTCTTCAATAGCAATAGTATCATCATCTTCCTCAACCGGTTCTATGCTGTTAAAATCAACACCTTCATCAGAAATATCATCTATTATTAAATTTAATGTATCACTTTTTTTTGCCATTTTTCTCTACCTCTTGTCGAACCATCTCAAATAATATTATAGCAGCAGCGTTGGAAACATTTAAAGAATTAAAATTTGTTAACATCGGAATCTTGACCACAAAGTCCGAAAGCTTTAACAGTGACCGCGAAATCCCTGCATGCTCAGCCCCCATTATAAGAGCAAAGTTCATATTAGTATAATCAATATTAAAATAATTATCTTTTGCATGATGATCAGAAGCAATTACCCAGTAGTCGTTTTCTTTTAGTCTTTGTATCGCATTTACAAGGCTGTTTACTTTGATAATTGAAATGTGGTTAACAGCACCTGCACTGGTTTTTTCAACTGTCGAATTTATAAGTACTCCTCGTCTTGAAGGGAGTATAATTCCCTTAACTCCTGCACATACACAGGAACGGATTATTGCTCCTACATTATGCGAGTCTTCTACTCCGTCAAGAACGACAACTTTCGTAAGCTCTCCTTTATGTTTTTCAATAAAATCATCAAGCTCAATGTATTTTACCGGTGAAATCTGTGCAATTACACCCTGATGACGTCCTTCGGGCTCAATTTGATTAAGTTTCTGCATATTAACAAACTGGAAAACAATTCCCTGTTTTGAAGCAAGTTCTTTTATCTTTTCGATTTTACTGTCAGAGTGCGCATTATTAGAAATCAGGATTTTATTAAAAGTCCTGTTATTTGCTTCTAGAGCTTCTATGACAGCATTTTTGCCGTAAACTATGGTATTATTTTCCATTATTTTGAAACCTTCAACATTCTTTCAATACAGTTTGCACTGCGTTTTCTTATATTTTCATCCAGCGTAATCTCATTAACTTCATGCTGGAGCGAATACAAAATTTCGTCAAGTGTTGTTAATTTCATGCTTTCGCAAAGCATGTTATTTTTAATCAAAATAAATTTCTTATCCGGATAATCACGTTCAAGTCTGTCAGCAACACCTTTTTCTGTAACAATTACAAACTGTTTATCTTTGCTTTTTCGTACATATTCCATTATACCGCTTGTACTTCCGACATAATCACCAAGTCTGCTTACTTCCGGCTTGCATTCAGGGTGGATTAATATTTTAGCGTCCGGATGTTTTTTTCTGGCCAGTTCAATGTCTTTAACTTCAATATCATGGTGGACTGGACAGTTGCCGGCATACGTTATAACTTCAACTTTGCTAAGCTTGCTCTCAACCCATTTGCCCAGATTTGCATCAGGGAGAAAAAGAACTTTCGGAGCATTAAGGCTCTTAACAATTTTTAATGCATTAGAACTTGTGCAGCAAATGTCGCATTCTGACTTAACTTCGGCTGTCGAGTTAATATAGCATACAACCGGTGCATCCGGATTTTTTTTCTTAAATTCAACCATTTGTTGATGGTTAATCATGTCAGCCATTAAACATCCTGCATTTATATTAGGCAGTAAAACTTTTTTCTCAGGAGAAATAATTTTGGCAGTCTGTGCCATAAAATAAACCCCTGCAAATACGATGATATCTGCATTGGTTTCCTTAGCTTTCTGGCTAAGATATAAAGAATCTCCTACAAAGTCTGCAACCTCATCTATTTCTATATTCTGGTAGCTATGTGCCAAGACAATTGCATTTTTCTCTTCTTTCAGCTTTCTAATTTTTTCAATTAAATTTTTCATCTATTTATCCTGTGTACAAAATTTAAATTTTATTGTACAATAAAAAAAAATAGGAAGAAACTGATATGGCATTATTGAAGAAGAGTAGTATAGTAGGTGTGTCCGTAACTCCTGAAGTTGGTTTAGAGGTTGCTCAGATTGATTTCGCAACTCAAACTGTTTTGAAATACGGAATCAGACAGCTTGAATATGATGCAAGCAGACGTGAAATAGCAGATTTAGACTTATTTAAAGAAGCATTGCAGGATTTGTTCTTTGAACTGCAAATTCCAAAAGGAACTGAAGTTGTGCTTAATATTCCTACAGTTGCTTTCAAAACAAACGATTATCCGGCAGCTCTTGATGAAGCTCAGATTTCTAATGCGATTGAGGAAGAGCTTGCTGACCACTATATCTTTAAAACAGTAGAACCGGCAGTAAGTGCTGTAAGACTGCCAAATGCTTCAATGCAGTTTTATAAAATAGCTTATACAGCAGCTCAAAAACAAATGTTAATTGAGATTGCTTTAGGCATTAAAGACATGGGCTATAAGCTGGTTGGAATTGATACTTCCGTAAATTCTGTGCTCAATGCTCTAATGTATAAACAAAGAGTTGATGTCAGCATTGATTCTTGGGTACTTTTAATTGTTGACAGCTATTGCTGCACAATTATAACAATGAACGGTAAGAACTATGTAGATACTTATGAAGAAAGAATTAGTATCGGTCAGGTTCTAGATGATGCTGAAAACTATTCAACAGTTGTAGGAACGGTAACACCAATTCTCAAAAATTTACCTTCCAAGTATCTGTGCGTTGTTTCAAAAACTAATATTATCAGCGCGGAAGTTCTGGCAAGTAAATTATCTTACACTGCTCCAATAATCCATCAGGAAGCAAATTGTTTTTCTAAAGAAGCATTCTTGGAGCTAGGACCGGAAGTAGATGAAAAATTTGCAAATATAGTATCATTGGATATTATTGGTGCAGCTATTTACAAAGATTTTGAACAATACTCTGATGCACATTTTAACTTATTCAATAAATCTTTAGGTGATATTTATACATCAGAGCAGCCGCCAGAAATTATGCTTGGCGGCAGAACAATTGTATTTACACCGCAGCTTCTGATTTTTGCATTTATAGTTGTGGCAATAGTTATTATTTTGCCAACAGTAGGTGCATTATTATATTATGCAAATTTAATTTCTACCCAGCAGAATAAAATGGCTGAACTAAATCAGAAGGTACAAGAAATTAACCAATTCTTAAAAGATAATGAAAACGTATCATCAGATTTATTTGATGAGGGAGATGAAATAAGATTGGGCCTTGCTCATAATAAGAATATTTATTCTTATTATACTATTGTTGGAACAGAAATCCCTAAAAAACTATGGCTTACACATTTAAAATTATCTGACAAGACAACTATTGAAGGTCAGGCGGATAATCTTGAGAGTGTTTATGCGTTTTTTAGAAGCATAAAGGATTACAATCCAAATTCAGACATTAAGCTTCAAAAACTGGGACTTGCTTCTAAAACAAGCTTTACTCCAATAGAAGAGAATGTTGAAAATGGTGATAACACAAATAGTCAAGAATTTGATACAGATTCTATCCTGACATCTTTAAATGCGGATTTCTATGAATTTATAATTTCAGATGATAAAAATGCCGGTAAATCCCAGGCTAAACAAGGTACAGAAAATACCGACAACAATGGCCTTCCAGGGCTAGAACCTATTAACGAAAGCAATTAGAAGGATTTGAGATGGATAAATATAAAAAATATTATGGCGTAATAATTTTTGCGGTATTAGCAGTAATGCTGGGTTTCGGTTCATACTCTATGATTTCTCCAAAAGTCGCAGAGTCTAAATCTCTTGAAGCACAGATTGAAGCAAAAGAAGGTGAAGTAGCTGAGTTACAGACAAAGTTGGATATTGTTAAAAAGAAAATTAAACAAATTAAAGATTCTATAGTTTCATCACAAAAGAAAATATATTCTCCAATAGAGTCTGATTTGGGTAATGAAACGCTGTTCTTTACTTTATATAATGATGTAATAGAAATGCTTCATGCAAATTCTGTAAAAATAAAAGCAATTGATTATAAATACAATCCAGATACTGATGCTTTCGTAAAATTCGGTAAAGATGTTTACTTTGTATGTGATGTAAACATGGAGCTGGTTTCAAATTATGTAAATTTAGGCAAACTTATACAAGATTTATACCAGTATCCATACTATATCAGAATAAATGAGCTGGAAGTCAAGCCTTATGCAAAAGATAAAAAGATATTAATATCAACATTAAGCCTGAGGTTATATGCTCATACAGCTCCGGAAGATACTTCAGCAATAGACGCAGCAGTAAATTCTGCTCCAGCTCTAGATGGAGCAAATACATCATTGCCGCAATAATAATACTTGATAATTAATTATGTTTAGTATAAAATTTTTATATGAAAATTTTATACTTCTGCGGAAGTAGCTCAGTTGGTAGAGTATCTGCCTTCCAAGCAGACTGTCGCGAGTTCGAGTCTCGTCTTCCGCTCCATAAAAAAGAGTTCCATATAGAACTCTTTTTTATTTGTATAATTTAGCAAAATTTTCCATTGATTCTAATATAGTTTGCATAAATTCTGTACGACTTTCAAAATCTTTTAATTCATTCAGGCTTAAAATGTTATCCTGATTTTTATCAGCTTTTCTTAACTCATCAAGATTGTCCAGTAAAGTCTGGTTCTGAGGACATTCAAAATTCGCGCTGACTTTCATACCATTAGCTTCACGTTTCAAAGGCATCATCATATAAATATCATTTAAACCCTGATTAAATTCCAGCCCTGTAACCATAGCCCCCCACATGATTATTATAAGCACGTCTTGATATTTCTCATCATATAAAAGAACTATTTTAATCGTTGAAAAGCTTATCATATTCGCGTTTAATTTCTTGAATATCCAGCCACATAAGCCATTTAGGGCCGCCTTTTTCACGTGTATCATTCCTTAATAAATACGATGGATGGAAAATTGGCATCATCTTTGCGCCGTAAACTTCTACAACTGCTCTCTCAGGAGGAAACCATTTGCCTCTGAGTTTTGTAATGCCTCCGATATTTCCCAAAATAGACTGTACTGCAACATTGCCGCAAAGCAAGATTATCTTTGGCTTAATAATTTCTATCTGTGCTTTTAGATACTCCCAGCAGGCTTCTTTTTCTTCGGGGAGAGGGTTTCTGTTATCAGGAGGACGGCATTTTAGAGTATTACAAATATAAATGTCTTTATTTCTATCCAGATTGACAGATGCAAAAATCCTGTCGAGAAGCTGTCCTGCTTTCCCGACAAAAGGTTTTCCCTGCTGATCTTCATAAAATCCGGGAGCTTCTCCTATAAGCATTAGTTTCGGATTTGGTACGCCGTCAGAAAAAACTATGTTAGTTCTTGAAGCAGCAAGCGGGCACTTATGACAATTCAAACATTTTTGACGTATTTCACTTAATTCTTCGTACATAAAAATATCACTTCCTCGGTAAATAAGTTGTCAAAAAGTCTGTGAAATAAACTCTTTCTTATCCGTGCTCTTGTCATACACAATTTTTTTTCAATCCTGAAATTATGGCGTTTTGCAAAATCATAAAAATCTTTTATGGTTAAAAGGTGGATATTGGGTGTATCATACCACTCAAAAGGCAGTATATTTGATTTTGGCATTTTCCCGTGAAACATCAAATAAAAACGCACCCGCCAGTAAGCAAAATTCGGAAAACTTATAACAACATGTTTCGCTACTCTAAGCATTTCACGTATAACATAATCCGGTTTCTCAACTGATTGCAATGTCTGATTTAAGACAGCATAATCATAAGAATTATCAGGGTATTCCTGCAAGCCTTCATCAATATCACCCTGTATAACAGAAAGCCCTTTTTCAAGACATTTGACAATGTTATCCTGATTAATATCAATTCCGCTTACACGTACGCCTTTATCCTTAAGCATTTTGGTTAACGTGCCGTCACCGCATCCCAAATCAATAACATTTTTACCGGCTTCTATCATATCTGTAATGATAGAATAATTCAGATGAAGTCCTTTTGACTCTGTGTAATGTTCGTTTAGTCTGTGCATAAGAAACTCCTTATTATTCGGGTTTGAGTTTCGTATTCCAGAAGAAATGCATCATGTCCGCAAGGTGATTGTATCTCACAATAAGAAACATCTTTTTTATTCTCCATTAACGCTTTAACAAGCTCTTTTGACTGACTTGACGGGAACAGCCAGTCTGAAGAAAATGAAATAACCAGATACTTGGACTTTGTATCCTTAAATGCTTTTTCGAGCGAACCGTACTTTTTAGCAATATCAAAGTAATCAACAGCTTTTGTTATATAAAGATAACTGTTTGCATCAAATCTGTCTACAAAAGTCTGGCCCTGATGTGCAAGATAGCTTTCAACTTCAAAGTCAATATCAAAGTTGAAGTTAGGCGAGTCTTTATCCTGAAATCTTCTTGCAAATTTTTCATGCATAGCTTCTTCGCAAAGGTAAGTTATATGTCCCACCATTCTTGCGATAGCAAGTCCCTTTTCCGGCTTTTCAGCGTGGTAATAATTTCCGTTGTTAAAATTCGGGTCAGAAAGTATCGCGTTTCTGCCAACAGCATTAAAAGCAATACTCTGAGCTGAAAGCCTTGGTGTGGAAGCGATTACTATAACATGGCTTACCATATCTCCGTAGCTTAATGCCCATTCAAGCGCCTGCATGCCTCCCATTGAACCGCCGGCTACAATAAGTTTTTTTACCCCGAGAAAGTCCGTAAGTTTTTTTTGAACCTTTACTACATCTTCAATTGTAATAACAGGAAAACTTAAGCCATATTCAACTCCGGTAGCCGGATTAATAGAATTAGGGCCTGTTGTCCCCTTGCAGCCTCCAAGCATGTTTGAGCAGATTACAAAATACTTATCAGTATCAAAAGCTTTGCCTGAACCGACCATATCATCCCACCAGCCCGGCTTCTTGTCGCCTTGATGGTAGCCTGCCGCATGAGCGTCACCTGTAAGAGCATGCAGAAGCAGTATTGCATTGTCGCCGTTTTCATTTAATTTTCCATATGTTTCATAGGCAATTTCGACTTGAGGAAGCTCTTTTCCGGATTCAAGATGGACAGGCGCATTAATTTTGAAAAGTTTTGTTTCTACTAACATTGGCTTAACCTTATAGCTCTGTCTAAATCTTCAATAATATCATCAACGTCTTCAAGACCTACAGAGAACCTCATGAAGTCGTCTGTTACCCCGCAGGCAATTTTTTGTTCGTCGCTTAACTGCCTGTGTGTAGTCAAATACGGGTAAGTTATTATGCTTCGTGTGTCACCTATATTTGTCGTGTGAATAGGAATTGTGAGCGAATTAATAAACTTTTCACCTGCTTTTGCCCCTCCTTTAAGTCCGAAACCTACAATTGAGGAACATCCTTTCGGGGTGTATTTTTGAGCAAGCTCATAATACTTGCTGCTCTTTAACCCCGGATAATTAACCCAGCTTATTGAAGGGTTATTTTCAAGCCACTTTGCAATTTTTAACGCTGAGTCACAGTGCTTCTGCATTCTAAGTGAAAGGGTTTCAAGGCCGGATAAAGTAAGATAGGAATTGAACGGACTAGGGCAGGCTCCCATATCTCTTAAAATCTGTGCTCTTGCTTTAACAATATAAGCAGCTCTCCCAAAAGTTTCTGTATAAACAATTCCGTGATATGATTCATCCGGAGTTGTAAGCTCAGGGTATTTTCCCCCTCCATTTACCCCCCATTTAAAGTTTCCTGAATCAATAATCGCTCCGCCCATAGCATTTCCGTGGCCTGAAATATACTTTGTAGTCGAATGAACAACAATATCAGCGCCCCACTCAATCGGGCGGCACAGGTAAGGGCTCGGGATTGTGTTATCTACAATAAGCGGAATTCCATGTGAATGCGCAACATCAGCAAGTTTTTCAATATCTATGATATTAAGTGCCGGATTTGACAAAAGTTCAATAAACACACACCGCGTCTTGTCGGTTATTTCACGTTCAAAATCTTCCGGCTCTTCTCCTTTTGCAAACTTTACATTAATGCCGAGTTTTTTGAATGTAGATGAGAAAAGATTACATGTTCCTCCGTAAAGAGTAGAGGCGGCAACAACTTCATCTCCGGTGTTTGTTATATTCAAGATAGCAGCGGTTGTTGCCGCCTGTCCTGATGAAAAGCATAAAGCTCCGACTCCGCCTTCAAGTTCGGCAAGGCGTTTCTCAAGGATATTATTTGTCGGGTTAGAAAGCCTGGTATATATATCGCCTTCGACTTTTAAATCAAATAAATCTGCACCGCGCTGAACATCGTCAAAATCAAATGCGGTTGTCGGATATATAGGCACATTTATACACATTTGATGCTCTTTAGGATTATGTCCGGCGTGTAATAATTTTGTGTCAAATTTCATGTTTGAACTCCTATGCCTGAATAAGTTCTTTAACCTTTTTCCTCTGTACTTTTCTGGTAGCCGTTCTAGGAAGTGCTTGTTTAAGCACTGTAATATTTATAGGACGTTTGTATGGTGTAAGACGCTGCGATAATCGTTTTACTTCACCCTTCATCAACTGGTCAAGTTCTTCATCGTTATATTTACTTCTAAGTTCTTCTGAAGGAACAACAACTGCTGCAATATCTTCAGTACCGTCTTTTGCTCCGCCTTCTCTTGAAACTCCGAAAACGCAGACTTCTGAAAACAAGTCGCTTTTTTCAAGCACAGATTCTACTTCTTCCGGGAAAACTTTTTTACCGCCGGAGAGAACAATCATATTCTTAATTCTGCCTGTGATGTATATCCTTCCGCTTTCATCAATTTTTGCAATATCTCCAGTATGGAACCAGCCATCTTCATCAACTGCTTCACGCGTAAGTTCAGGCTGGTTATGATAACCTTTCATAACAGAAGGGCCTTTAAGCAATAATTCTCCTGTTTCAGGGTCTGTTTTGGCCTCATAACTAGGAAGAGGTTTGCCTACGGAACGTAAATCCCTGTTCCGTTCTATATTAATTGTTGCAATCGGGCTTGTTTCGGTTAGACCGTAAACTTCATATACTTGAATTCCGACTCTCTGGAAAAATTTTGCTACGTTCAAATCAAGCGGTGCCCCTCCTGACATGCATCCTTTGAAAGAGCCGCCAAAGCATTTGTGAATTTTTCTGAACATGAGCTTTTTGGCCCAGATGAATGGTACAAATTTAGCAAAATGATAAAGAATTGGGAACATCTTCTGTGAAAACTTTGAAGTATTCTTCATCTCTGCTTCTAAACCAGTCTTAAGCAGTTTTAAGAAAGCAGGAACAACAACCATAAACGTTATCTTTCTATCTCTCATTGTATTAAGGATATCTTTAGGTTTGAGGTTGTGTGTATAATATACAGAAAATCCGAGGTTCAAAAATGTTGAAAAGCCTACTGTCATTTCAAAAAGATGATTCATAGGAAGGATTGATAATACTCTTACATCGCCGTAAGGCAATATCTGATTAAATGCTGTTTTCAAGTCTTTCAGCTGGGCAAGCATGTTTCCAAAGGTTGTTTCTACACCCTTGGGATTGCCGGTTGTTCCGGAAGTGTAAATTATAAAAACTACTGACTTTCTGGAACGGTGTCTCCATTTGCAGGTATAATTATTTGGTATTGTATAAATACTTTGCAGATTTTCATTAACAGGGTGCTCATCCATTACAATAATATGCTTAAGTGAAGGGATTACTTTCTGTAGTTCAAGTGCTTTGTCAATATAACTCTGTGATACAAGCATAACAGAAGGCAGGCAGTCTGTTAGAATAGATTGAAGTTCGTATTTCGTAAGCTTTATATCCAGCGGAACGGTAATAAGGCCGGATATAACGGATGCAAAAACGCAGACTCCGTATTCTGGTTTAGATTCAGAAAGAATCGCGAGTTTTTCTCCTCTTTGTATTCCCAAATCGTTCATAAGATATGCAGCAAGTCTTCTTGACATCAAGCCAAGACCGTCATAAGTAAGCTCTTTCCAACCAAATTGTGTTTTCATGCCTAACGCAATTTTTCGCGCATATATATTAGTTTTATCTTCCAATAAAGATAATACATTACTTTCGCGTTCTTTCATACTTCCCTCCTGAACACACCATAGCCTCATGCTATGTATTATATCAAATGATTAATTATTGGAAAATATTTCTTAATAAAATGTGACAATACTTAAAAAAAGAAGCCCTAAGGCTTCTTTTTTAAGTATTGTGTAAAACTAATTCTCCGGATTCAAGAGTTGGTTTTACGTCAATAACTTTTTGGTTAGAACTTCCCACCCAGTGAATTTTTGGATCAAGAAGCTCCATAACAAATTTCCCTTCAGCAATAACGTCAATATCTGCGATATCAGGAATGTCTTTAATTTCTTCCCATAGAAAACCTGTATAGAGCCAAATTGTTTTTTGCGGGAGTTCTTTTCTTATTTTTTTTATTAATCTAAAAACTTCATCTCTGTTAAACGGGTGAAGCGGATCTCCCCCAGAGAAAGTAATTCCTGAAATATGCGGTTTGCTGAGTGCTTCAAAAAGCTCATCTTCCGCCGCTTTATCAAACGGAATACCTCCTGCAACATCCCAGGTGATTGGATTCTGGCATCCATGGCAATGGTGCGTACATCCTGAAACCCATAAAACAACTCTTAAACCGTCGCCGTTAAGCATGTCATCTTTTGTAATATTGTGATAATTCATTTTTTGTAATATCTCTCCTTGATATTTCTATCATACCATCGACAAATAAATTTTTGCAAAGAGTTAAGTTGTATGAAGATTTTGGCATGTGAACTCATAAATTTTATTTACCCCCCTTTACAAATTTTTTTTATTTGTTAGTATAATAAAGTGAATTGAATAAGACTGAATAATCCTCAGTAGCTCAATGGCGGAGCAACCGGCTGTTAACCGGTAGGTTGTTGGTTCGAGTCCAACCTGGGGAGTTTTTTATTGCAAAGAAAAAACTCGGGCTTGTCCCGACTTTTTCTATGCTTGAAATTTTTTAAGTTAAGACTCGAACCAACTAAGTGAAGAGTTTAGAGAGGAGCAAGCAGAGAGCGAAGGACTTTTCTTTGGAAGAAACGAAGTTTCTGAAAAGAAAAATTGTAGACTCGTTTAATGCGAGCTACTCAAGACAACCTGGGGGGATTGTGGTGATAAATTATGGGTTTTAGGGTTTTAAATTATTATCAAATTTTTGCATTCTGATATTATTTGCATCAGCTTTTTCAATGCAATAAGTTTTTGTTTTTGGGTAATAACCTATTTCTTCATATGGGAAACCTGCTTCAGAAGTTTTTAATGGAGTTTTAAACTTTCCAACGTGTTCTAGATTTCCGTCTTTGTATAAAGCTTGAACTCCTTCTATGTTATTAGAATTAGTATTTTCTTTGATAATTTTAAGATAAATTTCGTCTGGGTTTATATTTTTACTTTGTAAAAATAATAAATTGTTATTTTTGTCATATTCTTCATATGTATAAGAACCATCTTTTTCGTATGTATACAATTTCATTCCATTAATATTTTCATTTTTTATTACAATCTGTCCTGTTTTTTTATATTTATTATAATTTGCACTAGCATCTAACCCTTTTATTAAAGTATTTGTTTTTAAAGAGGGGGGAGTTGTGTTGGCATTATCGAAATTTTGTTTATCTTTAAAAGAGATGAAACTATGGACATTAATGTTATTAATTGATTTAATATTATTCATAAAACATCCTCATTATTTATATATGTAAAAACATATATTTTTTAAAAATGGACGGTTCAAGGTGTTTTTTATTGTGAAAAAAAAGACATTTTTAATGTTTTGGGGTATATTTGTACAACCTATAGGCTATATAAATTAGTTGAAAAGTTTGAAGAGAGTTCGGCGCAAATTTTTTTTAATCGGCTTAACATAGTTCAAAACAATGCTGTTCGTTTCAATAAGGAATTTGCGTGCTTTCCCCGTTTTAGGATAAAGTGACGCAAAAGTTTCCTTGAAAGCGTTATCAGCATCTTTTACATGTTTGGATTTATATAGATCTTTAAGGTTTCTCTTAAAGCAATCCGGATAATTATTTGTGCGGTGTTTTTTTCTTGCAAGCAGCCCGATAGTCGGATTTTCTTTGCAGTCAATTAAATGATTTATTGCATCATCTGTGCAGTCTTTTGCAACACGAAAACGGGTATCAAGATGCGCATTGTTCCAGTATGCGTTGCGTCTGACACTTTCAAAACGAATCCCGCCGTCCATTATTTCTGACATATTATACTCCTTTTTTAATATAAAACCATGAAAAAATAAAATTTGCTATTTAATATTCAAACTTACTGTTTAAATAGTGTTGAAAAATTTTTCAAAAAATTTAAGTGGAAATATAATTTGTGTCGCTATAGTAAAACCGACCTGCGAACTATGTGCGAGATTTATTTATCTTTGCTAGGACATAGACCAAGCCCCAAAAGTGTAAATACAGCAGCAGTTGATATAGCTACAAACATTGTTAAATTTTCTGCACGATGAACCTCTTTAAACGGAGTTTCTCCGTCCAAGAAAATACCTCTTTTGTTCTTTTCAAGGGTATGTTCTGAATATTCGTTATTTTCATCTATAACTTTTAGTTGAACTTTGTAATTATCACTATTTTTGTCTTTTATTAATTTTGCATCAAAATGCAAATCTTTATAAGGTGCTTTGTATGTAATTCTGTTAGCTCTGCTTGTAGTTCCACCAAAGCAATTGGGCTCATCATAAAATTCTAGGTATGAATTAACTTCGACAAGTTTTACTCTGCCTATAACATGATTTGGGTCATTTTTATCTTTTTTGATATAGATACTTCCTTGTATATCACCTTTTCCACCTGCATCAAAGTTGCCCGTAGTTCTATATCCAATATCGGCAGTATATTCTGTGTCCGAGATTTTCTGAACGTTACTTAAATACTCTGTAGAAAAAGCTTCAAAGAGCTCTTTTTTGTCAATATGCTCAAACACATCACAATTCTTAAGACCTTCATAATTAGGCCCACAAGCTGTAATTCCTAAACCCGTAAGTCCTGCAGCCACATAAGTAAGAATTTTCTTTGGAACGGATTTTTTTACTTGTGTTTGCCCGAAAGTAGTTGAATTGTTTGTCGAAATGGGCATTATATTCATTGTAAATTTACTCCTCACAGTTATTTATATTACACCTAAAACTCGTGAAAAATAAATTTTGCTATTGTATTCTCACTTGATTTTTTTACATTTCTTAAATATTCAACGTATCTGTCTATGTATTGTTCCACTAATTTATCCCCTTAGTTATGTAGACTAAAATATATTATAAATATAAATGTAAATAAATAGGAGGATTATATTATGGCATTAAAACCGTTACAAGACAGAATCGTTATTAAGGTAATTGAAGATACAGAACAGACTTCCGGCGGAATATTTATTCCGGATAGTGCAAAAGAAAAACCTCAAAAGGGTGAAGTTGTTGCTGTTGGAGAAGGCAAGACTAACGATAAAGGCGAAAAAGAACCTATGGGCGTTAACGTTGGGGATATTATCCTTTATGCTAAATATGCCGGAACTGATGTAAAAATGGATGGGGTAGAGTACAAAATTCTTTCAATTAAAGATGCTCTAGCAGTATTAGTTTAAAAAATTAGGTAATAGGAGATATAAAAATGGCAAAACGTATAGTATTTGAAGAAGAAGCTAGAAAATCGCTTCTCAGAGGTATAGATGCAGTTGCTGACGCAGTAAAAGTTACTCTCGGACCAAAAGGAAGAAATGTAATTTTACAAAAAAAATTTGGTGCACCTCAAATCGTTAACGATGGTGTTACAATTGCAAAAGAAATTGAACTTCAAGATGGTTTAGAAAATGCAGGAGCACAGCTTCTTAAAGAAGTTTCATCTAAAACAAACGATGTAGCCGGGGACGGTACAACTACAGCTTCTGTACTTGCTCAGGCAATTGTTAGAGAAGGTTTGAAAAATTTAACAGCCGGTGCAAATCCAATGTCTATGAAACGTGGTATTGATAAGGCTGTTGATATTGCAATCAATAAGATTAGAGATTTGTCTAAATCAGTAAGCACAAAAGAAGAAATTGCACAGGTTGCAGGTATTTCTGCCGGTAACAACTCTGAAATTGGTGAATTAATTGCTGAAGCAATGGAAAAAGTTGGGCACGATGGCGTGATTACTGTTGAAGAAAGCAAATCTTTTGGTACTAACTTAAAGGTTGTAGAAGGTATGCAGTTTGATAAAGGTTATATTTCACCTTATTTTGTAACTGATCCAGAAAGAATGGAGGCAGTTCTTGATGATGCATATGTTCTTTGTGTAAACAAAAAGATTAATTTAATTGCAGACTTAGTACCTGTTCTTGAACAGGTAGCACGTGATGGACGTTCATTATTGTTAATCGCTGAAGATGTTGAAGGTGAAGCTCTTGCAACATTGGTTGTTAACACAATGAGAAAAGTTTTAAGAGCTGTTGCAGTAAAAGCTCCTGGATTTGGCGACAGAAGAAAAGCTATGCTTGAAGATATCGCTATTTTAACAGGCGGTCAAATGTTTACAGAAGAACTCGGTATCAAACTTGAAAATATTACAACAGATATGATGGGTGTTGCAAAACGTGTAACAGTTACTAAAGATGAAACAACTATCGTTGTTGGTGATGAAACAAAAGAAGCAGTAAGAGAACGTGTAAACTTGATCAAGAAACAAATTGAAGCTTCTGACAGCGAATACGATAAAGAAAAATTACAGGAACGTATGGCTAAATTAGCCGGGGGTGTTGCTGTTATAGAAGTTGGTGCTGCTACAGAAATTGAACTTAAAGAAAGAAAGTTAAGAATTGAAGATGCACTTAACGCAACAAGAGCAGCTAATGAAGAAGGTATTGTACCAGGCGGCGGTGTTGCGCTTATAAGAGTTCAACAGGAACTTGAATCTAAGATGAACACTATTACATTTGAAACAGATGACGAAAAGAGCGGTTATAAGATTTTGACAGCAGCTCTTGACGTACCTTTGAGAGCAATTGCTTTCAACTCAGGTGCAAAATCTGATGTTGTTGTTGAAAATGTAAGAGCTGAAAAAGATGCATATGGTTACGATGCTCTTCTTGACAGATATACAGATATGTTTGCTGCAGGTATCGTAGACCCTGCAAAAGTTACAAGAAGTGCTCTTGAAAATGCAGCATCTGTAGGTTCAATGCTTCTTACAACTCAAGCAGCAGTTGTTGATATTCCGGAAGAATCAAAAGCTCCTGATATGTCAGCAATGGCCGGCATGGGCGGTATGGGCGGCATGATGTAGAATGCGGCAGCCGGAGTGAAGCCTGAATTCAGCGGCGGTGAGCCGGAGAACACTGGGCGGAACTTGACGATTGCAACGTAAAAATCTTAAGAAAATGTTGGAAAGTTGAAAAACTTTCCGACATTTTCTTATTTTCCAGCAAATTTATTTTTTACGGGGTTTATCAATAATATGTTAATAATATCAAATCAACAAAATTATAACCCTTTATTCGGTACAAAAAATATTCCGCGTGCAGAGCTGGAAATGCTTCTTGCGAAAGATAAATCTTCTGCACAGATTGCACGCAAATTTGGCGTCACTACAGGTACTATTATGCGTAAAATACGGGAATATGGTTTGCAGCTTCCTTCTGAAAAGCACCGTGAGCTTTTTTATAATGAAGCGCTGCCGCTGTTAGAGCAAGGGGTGCCATGTGCAAAAGTCCGTAAACTTACGGGAATCAGCGAAGAATATTCAAGGAAGTGGCTTAAAAAGAACTCTTATCCTTCAAACAAAGTGTTATTTGACCAACACCTTGAAGAGCTATATAAGCAAAACTATACAGATGAGCAAATCGCAGATATTCTATACGTAGAAGCATCAACGATTGCACGCAGGCGTGGTGATTTAGGTTTGAAGAGGAAACTTGGACGTCCGCAAAGTAATATTGACTGGCAAGAAATTCTCGAAATGCTTAAAAGTGGAAAAACAGCTCCACAAATAGTAAAAGAGTTTAAAATAAGTGCTAAATTGCTTGCAGAAAAAATTAAAGAAATAAGCGGAGTTACTCCTAAAAAAATAGAACTTGAATATCGAAAAAATTTTGTTGCCAATTGCCTTGCAAAAGGGGATAATATTTCTTCAATTGCAGAAAAATTAAATCTTAGAAGAGAGCCGTTGTATAAATTTATACAAAAATTTCTTCCAGAATGGGTTACATCAAGAAAATCATAACGCAGAGTATATTCGGTTGAATTTTTCAATTTTGTCAAAGGTCCAGCCTGCATTATAATTCATGGCATTTTTAATAAGCAGTTTCCAGCTTGCAGGGTTATTTGTATAGAGATTAAGTGCTTTTGTGACAACAGCATTGAAACTTTCAGAAATATCTTCTTCCGTATTGATGGAAGTTTTTGTTTTAAGGCCGCATCCTAAGGTCATATCGTCAAAAATATCTGATATTGTGTCATTATAGATACCGTTTCTTAATGCTACAGGAACGCATCCGTATTTCATTGCAGTAAAGTGTTCGTTAGATGTTATGTTGTTTCTTGCACAGAAAAAGGATAAATCCGAAGATGCATAGAATTGAGCCAGATTTATCTCGCCGTCTATGAAGAGCCATTTGCCGGCACAGCCGATTTTTTGTTCAAGATATTCTACCCAGTTCGTAATTTGATTATTTTCAAGTCCGTTCGGGATATTTATAATCACCTGTACATTTTTAAATTCTTCTAATAATTTTATAATAGAAGTCAGGGCTATATCTGTTCCATCAGCAAAAATATTTGTCGATAATTTGCAGAAAATTAGCGGGGCATCAAAGAATGTATCCAGATATCCTCTAAGTGTGTATTCATCAGACTTAAAGAATTTAGGGTCAATAAAACGTGTTCTTATCCTGTCTTTAGAAAATTCTCTTGTAAGATATTTTTTATTTCTAAAACGCGACTCTCTAAAGTCATCTTGTGTAAAAGGTCTGTATATTGCAGATGCCGGTATTTCACATCCAAAAGAAACATACGAACTCTTGTTTTTTGTTTTGCATATTCTGTCAAACATTTTGCCGGAAAGTTCCGGTTTAGTCAAAATATTATTATAATATGTTTTTGACGGAACAGCCCAGAAATCAGCTCTTTTAAGCGTATAAAAAAGAGTGTTGTAATATAAATCATTTTCGTATGCCATTTTAGGAAATAATTTTAAAACTCTGGCATTTAATCTGTTAAAAAGAATATTTTCATCTATATCATCACATTTTTCCGGATATTTTCTAAGCTTGTAATAGTTTTGATAAATAAAATCTAAACATTCTCTCATCTGACAGAACCGTTTAGTGTTATGCAGGTTAAATAGTGAGGCAATACATTTTTTTATAATTTTATCACTGCACAGCTTTTTCATACCTTTAGAGTCTGCAAGATTAACTGCAGCCCAGAAAGCCTCTTCTTTTTCTGCTTCGAATTTTGAAAAATCATTAATAATCTGTAAAACCTTGATAGGATAATGTGATTTATTGCCGAGTTCTACTCCCAGAAAAAAAGGTATATTGTTCGCGTGAATAATTTTCGGCTTAAGTTTTTGCGCTGCAATTCTTGCTGCTTTAACAAAAGGTGCAAGATATTGAAGTCTGGAACGGTCAAATCCTGAAAACGCTTCTGAATAGAGTCCGTAAACATCTATGTTTAAACTATTCGGCTTCATTTTATACAAAGAAGCATTATTCGTACGGTTTTGCAGGTAGTATTCAAAATCAAAAACTAATTTTTCAGCGTCGTCAGTATTGTCAACAGGTATTAATACTTTTATATCTTTGTCAGGATATTGTTGTCTGAAAGCAGAAATAAAATCCAGCGGAGGAATATCAAGTGTTAAATATAATATGGTTTTAAAATCATTGTTCTTTTGAGTTTTCCTGAATAATGACGATACTCGTTTTCTTATAAAACGCCATTCAATATTGAAATGATTAAAAGATTTGCAGCTTGCAGAATATTCTTCGCTAAACTTTGCCGGCTGTATCCCGTATATTATATCAAGTTCTCTGGCGTGAGTTTCTGTTCCGAAAGAGTCCTTCATATAATTCAAGTTAGCATATTGTACAGTTGAAATCAAGCCGGCTATTGACAGAACTTTTAGTTTGGTTGTATACTTTCAGTATTATGAAAAACTTACATTTTGAATTAACAAACAATTCATCCTCCTCATGCTCCAAGTTTCAATCGGGACTTGAGTGATTTTGGTATGTAAGTTTATGTAACAGAATTGACGTTTTTTGAAAAGTCCCGTTTTTATAAACGGGGCTTTTTTTGTATTTGGAAAGGACAATTAATGAAAGTAAATAATATAAATAGCGCAGTATTTAGAGGCCCTCTGGACGGGGTAGTAACAAGCGCCCTCAGGACTTGCGATATGAATGAGATGGTCAATGCTGTCGGGCTTGATGTCGGTGCGATGGTAATTCCAAGGGCATATTATGATACAAAAGCAAGAAATGAGTATGCAGGTGCGGAAACTTTTATCAGAGAAATAAGCGGAACTTTCATTAACTGTCTTTCTGCAGGTTTATTTGCAATGGGTATTTCTAAAATAGCTGCGAGAAAAATTGAACCCGACGTAAAAATTAATCCTGAAAGCTGGTACTCAAAAGATTCTCTTGAAACTTTAAGGTGCGCGTGGGATAAAAGTAAAAATACAAAAGATTATATTGTCGAAGTTCTTGAGAACATTTCAGGACGTGACGGCAAAGGGGTAAATGAATTTAAGAATATAAAATGGGAAAATATTGAATGGATTGATGAAGCTAAGTGGGATAAGATTAAGTGGAATAACCCGAAATATGCTGGAATTCAGGACAATCTGAAAACGAAAAAAGGTTTTGTACAAACATTCTGTGAGCTTGTCAACGATAAAAATATAACAAAAGATGATAAGAAAAATGTTCTTTTAATTATGGAACGCCGCCTGGCCAATGCGCTTGGCTCAGAAAGAGAAACTGAATTAAACATAGACGGACATAAACTTTCTGCAAAACTTGAAAACATATTGCGAGATACTCACGATATGGGCAAGGATATTTTTAATAAAAATAATGGAAAAGAAATTGAACGCGCAATTAACAAGATTAATAAGGTAAATAAAGTAAAAACTTTTGGTGCGATTGCTGCTTCTTGCGCTCTAGGGCTTACTAACCAGTGGCTTAACAGAAAAATCACAGAGAAAAGGACCGGTAAGAAAGGGTTTGTAGGTGATGTAGATTATACTTCTTCTGATAGAGGCGAGAAGCGTAAGGATTGCCTGCTGCCATTTAAAAAACTAGGAGCAAGTGTTCTTATGGCAGGTATGGTATTTAGCGTAATGGGTGTAAAGAATTTCAAACAATTTGCTAAAAAGTTAGAATTTACAGGGCCTGTTACAAGCGGAAATGCTATAAAAACAGTTTACGCAGCAACGATTATAGGAAGGTTTATGGCTGCAGACAACGGAACTGAACTTAGAGAGTCAATGACAAGAGATTATTTAGGTTTCTTAAACTGGTTAGTTTTTGGAGGGTTTGCTGCTAAGGGTGTTGCAAATCTTCTGGATAAAAACGGTAAAGATTTGTTCAATTACACAAAAGAAGGTAAAGGCTTGAAACATTGGCTCAGAGATATGAACCTTAAAACACATAATGAAATTGCAGCAAAAGGAAGTGAATTCGCTAAGAAAAATATGTGGAAACTTAACCTCGCTCACGCTGCGGGTATTACATATTCTGCCGTGACTCTGGGAATTTTGCTTCCGATGATGAACGCAAAGATAACGGAAAAGAAGGCTAAAAAGAAAATATAAAAATTCCTTTGATGTATAATTAATTTATAGAAATTAGAGGAATTAATTATGCTAAAAGGAAATGAAATTAGACAGTTATACTTAGATTATTTTAAAAACAAGCATCAGCATACAATTGTAGAAAGCTCAAGCCTTGTGCCTGACAATCCTACAGTGCTTTTAACTACAGCAGGAATGCTTCAATTTCTGCCAATATTTTTAGGGATTACAAAATCACCTTATAATCCGGCAAGAGCGACTTCCTGCCAGAAATGCGCAAGAGCAGGAGGAAAAGATTCTGATATTGAAAATGTTGGAAGAACTCCTAGACATCACACCTTTTTTGAAATGCTTGGAAACTTCTCTTTCGGCGACTACTATAAAAAAGAGGTTATTCCATGGGCGTGGGAATTTGTAACAGAAGTACTTAAACTTGATAAAGACAGACTCTGGATAACTATTTTTGAAACTGATGACGAAGCGTATGATATTTGGAGAAGTATCGGTGTTCCTGATGAACGAATAAAAAGAAAAGGCAAAAAGGATAACTTCTGGGGGCCTCCGGGAGCTTCCGGTTCTTGCGGACCTTGTTCTGAAATACATTATGACTTAGGTGAACAGTATAAATGCTCCGATAACTGCGGTATTGATACCTGTGAATGCGACAGATGGGTTGAAATTTGGAATCTTGTATTTACAGAACTTTATCAGGATGAAGAAGGCAACCAATCTCCTCTTGAACACAAAAATGTTGATACCGGTATGGGCTTAGAACGTATAACAATGGTTTGTCAGGGAGTTGCCTCAACATTCGAAACAGATTTGCTTAGGCCGATTTTAGATAAAGTTTCTGAGATGAGCGGAGTTCCTTACAAGAAATCTGAAAAAACAGATATTTCTCTTAGGATTATAACAGACCACGCAAGATGTGTATCTTTTCTTATTTCAGACGGCGTAATCCCTGGCAATGAAGGCAGAAGCTATGTGTTGAGAATGATTCTTAGACGTGCTCTGCGCCACGGTAAGATTTTAGGAATGGAGCTTCCGTTCCTGTACAAACTCGTAGATGTAGTTGTGGATAATTACGGCGCAGCTTATCCAGATTTAGTTAAGAATAAAGCAAAAATTATTGATGTAATCAAGAAAGAGGAAGAAAGATTCGCTAAAACTCTTGATAGAGGGTACAAAATGCTTGAAGAATTTATATCCGAAAAGAAAGATATCGATGGTGAAAGCGCTTTTAAACTCTATGATACATACGGCTTCCCGTTTGAACTTACTAAAGAAATCGCGGAAGAAAATGGTTTAGGCATTGATGAAAATGGCTTTAAAAAAGCAATGCAGGAACAAAAAGACCGTGCAAAAGCTGCTGCTGAGAAGATTTCCGTTACAGGCGATATGAAGTATGCAAAAGTAGAAAACGAAGTTGGCTCAACCGAGTTTGTAGGATATCTTGTAGACTGTGCACAGGCTAAAATCCTTGCAGCAATTGAAGGCGAAGGATATACAGATATTGTTCTTGACAGAACTCCATTCTATGCCGAATGCGGCGGTCAGGTCGGCGACAGCGGGTATATAGTTAATGAAAACCTGAAAGCAGAAGTTTTAACAACATTTAAAGTTAACCATCTTTTTGTACACAGATGTCAGGTTGTTAACGGCGAAGTTAAAGTTGGCGATTACGCATTTGCTCAGATTGATACTGCAAGAAGGGCGCAAATTAGAGTTCACCATACATCTGCTCACTTATTGCAGGCTGCTTTGATTAAAGTGCTTGGCGATGAGGTTAAACAAGCTGGTTCGCAGGTTGAAGAAAATAGAATGAGATTTGACTTTACCTTCTCACGTGCAATGACTCCTCAGGAAGTTAAAAAGACAGAAGATATTATGAACAAATGGATTGGTGAAAAACTTCCTGTTAATACTGATGTAATGGGGATTGAAGAGGCAAAACTTACCGGTGCTACAGCATTATTCGGTGAAAAATACGAAGATGTTGTCCGTGTAGTGAGCATTGGTGGTAAAGCTAAATGTAACTGCGGCAGCGATTGCAGCTGTGACCATGAAAGCGGAGAAGAAAAAGAAGTTATCTCAAAAGAATTCTGCGCAGGTACTCATGCTTCAAATACAGCTGATTTAAGGCTTGTAAAAATTGTATCAGAAGGTGCGATTGCTGCTGGAACCAGAAGAATTGAAGCTGTTGTTGCTGACGCTGCAATTGATTATCTGAATGCAAAATCTGCAGAAATAGATAAACTTGCTTCAAGATTTAAAGTTCACTTTGATGAAGTTGAATCAAGAATTGAAAAATTACTTGAAGAAAATAAAGAACTTCAAAAAGAACTTGAGGAAACAAAAGCAGAAATGGCTAAAAGTAAATTTGCAACGTTTGTTTCTAAAGCCCAGGATATTGAAGGCGGTAAATTATTTATCACAAAAATTGAAAATCTTGATGCTGATGCAGTTAAAGCCGGTATAGAGATGCTTTCTAATAAATTGGGCGAGAGCATAATAGTTCTTGCAAATGAAAGAATGGTTATAGTAAAAGTAACTGATGGTTTCGTTAAAAAAGGTATAAATGCCGGAAAGATTGTTGGCGAAATTGCAAGAGCAACCGGTGCAAACGGAGGCGGCAGACCGAATTTTGCACAGGGCGGTGTAAAAGACGCTTCTAAGCTGGATGAGATTTTGGCTAAGGTAGAGGGAGATTTGAGATGAGAATATTACCTTTGTCTCAATCTTTTCAGGCAAAAAAGATTAATCTAAAAGATTATGCAATTTTTGAAGAGCCTATTCTTACAAATGAAAAAATTATTTCTCCGGAAGACACCAAGGAGTTTAATTATAAAATGCAAAAAGTTTTGGCGGAATATAAACAAAAGGCGCTCAGGACTCTGGAGAATGCCAAAAATGTATTTATTAAATAACAACGAGGCGGAACCTGAAAGGTTCCGCCCTTTTTATTATTCAGGAATAATGATTCCATTTATATAAGCTGATTCATCCTTACTTAAGTATTTTAAAGGTGTTGTAATAAGATAATATTCAGATGTTCTGGAATACTTTCTCATAAATCTATTTTAAACCTCATGATTGCAAACTGTCAAAAGTAGGTTATAATTTATAATATATACCCTAAGATGAGAGGACTTAATTATGGCTGACGGTTTATCGTTAAATTTGCAGTTGTTACAAAATATCTCAGATATGACAGGAGGAACTGCTGCCGGTGCAGGCAGTGCAAATAGCAAGCCTGCTGTTTACGCAAAAGAGGGCGATCCGAATTATGACGAAAAGATGGATGCTGACGGTGACGGCGTTGTTACGATGGAAGAATATCAGGAGTACTGCAAGGAGAATGGCATAAGTACCGATGAGCAGGCTGCAGAAATGCAGAGCCGCGGTGATGCAATGATTAAAAAACAAGCAGAGGAAGCTCCAATTGCTTATGATGATTATATTAAGTACTGCGAAGAAAATGGTGCGGGAGCTGTTCAGAACTCAGGAAAAGTAGAAAGTTCCGGAGTCAATGATGCGGGGCTGGTTATACGTAATGTTGGAAAAGCACTGAGCAGTTACTCAGGAAACCAGATAAAACTTCCTGAAGCTAAAATTGAGCGCAATGCTTAGTCTAGTGTAATTTCTCCCTGTCTGAAAATTACCGGTTTCCCGTCCTTAAATCCGGCAACGGTTGAAGCTTTGCCTTTAGCTTCATGTCCGTATGACGGGATTACAAGGTCAACTTCGCTGCCTATATATTTAACAGCCTCATCATATGTTAAAGCTGGAGCTTCTCCTGAAAGATTTGCGCTTGTGGTTGCCAGAACTCTTCCGTCAATATTTCTGCAAATTTCTGCAAAAGTTTCATTGTCAGGAATGCGTATGCCGACAGTCTGCATACCTGATGTAATATAGTCAGGAGTTTTTTCAGATTTTTCAAGTACAAGAGTTAAAGCACCCGGGAAATGTTTTTTTATTAATTTTTGTGCTTCCTTTTCAATAGGCTGACGCAGGTAATCAAAAAGGTTATATACTTCGTCGCTCATCAGAATTAAAGGTTTTTTCCCATCTCTGTGTTTAATCTCATAAATCTTCTTCACTGCTTCTTCGTTGTCTGGAAGACAGCCAACCCCCCAGACTGTGTCTGTAACATACGCAATAACGCCGCCTTGCTGCAATACTTCGTTTATCTTGCTCATGTTTTCAATCATATATATTTACCCCTTCTGTTTTTTATATTATAATACAGGGGTAAATATATTTATATAAAAACTTATAAGGAGGCAAGATGGTTCAGCAATTTAATACTCCTCAAAAAACAAGACAAGCAGTAATATTGTTTTTAAAAGGTTCTGCAACACCAATTGTAATGTATTATGAAAATCCTCAGGCAGTTTATGCAGAATTAAAACAATTAATGAAAAGCCCGACACCTGTTCTTGTTGAAAAAGAGCCAATGGGGCCGATTAAGAAACTTTGTTTTGTTTCAACCCAGATAGCAGGTATTGTTTTACAGGAAGAACCGTATGCATAATGACAAGGTTGTTTTAATCGAAGATATAGAACGTGAGCCTGATAAAACCATTCAATACAAATTTGAGGGGAAAATTAGCGAACTTGAAGACTGCACAGTTGATGCAGAACTTGAAATAAAATCACTTGGAGATTTTATAGAAGTCAAAGGTGAAGTTTCCGGTTCATTAAAACTTGAATGCGACCGATGTCTTAATAAGTACGACTATGATTTTGATATAGATATTGATGAAACATATGCAAAACGCTCTCTTTATGATGAGTATTCGCAGGAGCTGGAGCTCCAATCCGGCCAGTTTATCACAGATTTAAACGGCGCAAAAGAAATCGATATTTATGACTTATTGTATCAATCTGTAATATTAGCTTTACCAAATAAAAAGGTTTGTGGTATAAATTGTAATGAGGGACTATTTGTGTCTGATGAAGATATGGAAGTTCACGATGAAAGAATGGATGTTTTTAAAAACATCAAAATAAATCCTAAAAATAATTAACCCGAAAGTAAATAGTAATAAAATTTTAGATTAGAAAGGACATTATAGAAATGGCAGTACCAAAGAAAAGAACAGGGCACAGTGCTCAAGGAAAAAGAAGATCAAACTGGAAGGCAGCAAAGCCTGAATTAACAACTTGTCCAAACTGCGGTGCAAAAGCATTAACTCACACAGTTTGTACAGCTTGCGGAACATACAAGGGTAAAGTAGTTTCTAAAAAAGCAGAAGGCTATGTTGAGGAAGCTAAGGAAGAAGTAAAAGAAGTTAAAAAAGCTAAAAAATCAGCAAAGAAAGAAGAAGCTGCTCCGGAAGTTGAAGTAAAAGCAGAAGAAAAAGCTGAAGTAGTTGAAGAAGCTTCTGAAGAAACTCCTGAAGCTTAGTATTGGAAAAGAATTAATAAAGGGATGAGTTAGATGACAAGAATAGCTATAGATGCGATGGGGGGGGACCACGCTCCGTTTGAGATTGTTGCAGGTGCAGTATGGGCAGCAGCAGAATACGGCGTAGCGTTGGAGTTAGTCGGAAAACAGGACAGAATTGAACATTGTCTTGAAGTAATTCAGCAGGAAGGTTTTTTATCTGATTGCGGTAAGGCCGGCAGAAAAAGAAGGGTGAGAGTAGATGTAAAATCTCTCGACATCAAAGTAACTCACGCGTCTGAAATAATTGAAATGGGCGAAGCTCCAGGACAGGCTATTCGTAAAAAGAAAAACTCATCAATAGTATTGACGGTAAATTCAGTTGCGACAGGAAGCTCTGATGCTCTTGTTGCTGCTGGCTCTACCGGTGCTGCTATGGCATCAAGTTTGTTCGGACTTGGAAGAATTCCTGGAATTGACAGACCTGCTATTGCAGTTACTCTGCCAACGATGAAGAAACCTATTGTTATAATTGACGGCGGTGCAAACAGCAACTGTACCCCTCAAATGCTTAAACAATTTGCAATTATGGGGCAGACATTCTCTAAAAATGTTCTGGGAATTGAAAACCCGCGTGTAGGTGTTCTTAATATCGGCGAAGAAGCCGGCAAGGGAAATGAACTTGCCCAGCAGACTTATAATCTTCTTGAAGAGGAAAAAGAAAAGTTTAACTTTATGGGAAATGTTGAGGGCAGAGAATTATTCCTCAATGTTTGTGATGTAGTTGTTTGTGACGGCTTTGCAGGGAATGTTGTTCTCAAAGTTACAGAAGGAACTTCTTCATTATTGTTCAAAATGATTAAAAGTGAATTCAAATCAGACTTTCTCGGAATGCTTATAGGTATCCTTGCAAAACCATTTATGAAACGAATTTACGAAAAAATTAATTATGAAGAATTTGGCGGCTGTTTGCTTCTAGGGGTTAAGGGTATTACTGTAATTTCTCACGGCAGAAGCAGGGCTTATGCTATAAAGAATGCAGTAAGAGTAGCTAAAGAAGCTGTTGAAACAGGCGTAAACAGAAAGATTTCCGAATCTATCGGAGCGTAGGGATATTTCGTCCCAATAGGGTAAGAGGAGTAATTAATCAATGGGAAATAATACAATTCCTTTAAAAATTGCCGGTGTCGGGTACAGCATTCCAGATACGGTTATAACTAATGACGATTTAACAAAATTATATGATACTTCTGATGAATGGATTTACAGCAGAACAGGTATTAAAGAAAGACGCGTAGTATCAGGTGAACAAAACGCTGTTGATTTAGGCCTTGAAGCTGCACAAAGAGCTCTGGAAAAGGCTAAAATTAATCCGAATGATTTGGACTTAATTATAGCAGCATCCTCTGCTCCGCCGGATTTATATCCTGCTATAGCATGTCATATACAAACAAGGCTTGGTATAACTACGCAGATTCCTGCTTTTGATATTACAGCAGCTTGTACCGGTTTAATCTATGCCTTGAATATTGCTAAAGCTTATATTGCATCAGGTATGTACAAAACAATTCTTCTTGTAGCAACGGACAACAATTCACGTCTGGTTAACTGGGAAGATAGAGGAACTTCTATACTGTTCGGAGATGGTGCTGGTGCAATGGTTGTTACAGCATCTGATGACGGGGTGGATGATATTATTGCAATTGATATAAAAGCTGACGGAAGCATAGGTGACCTTATTGAACTTGCTTTTGACGGCAAGAACTGTCCTTTAGTGGAACAGTATGAACCAAAACCTCAGGGAATTAGAATGAATGGCAGGGGTGTTTATACTTTTGTTGCTAAAGTTCTTCCTCATTATGTAGAACAATTAATTGCTGATGCAGGGATGAAGGCTGAAGATATTGATTATTTAATTCCGCATCAGGCAAATATAAGAATTATTCAGGCTGTACAAGAGCGTTTGGGATATTCTGATGACAAAGTAGTTACTAATATTAAATATTACGGTAATACATCTGCAGCATCTATTCCTCTTGCTCTGGCTGAAAGCGTAGAAAAAGGGAATGTTAAACTCGGTTCTACTGCAATTCTTTGCGGATTTGGTGCTGGTATGACCTGGGGTGGTGCTATCGTAAGATTAAGAGAAGGTATTTGCTAGTACCGATTTAAAATTTAATTTATAGGAGTATAAAATATGAAAAAAGTCGCATTTTTATTTCCCGGGCAGGGTTCCCAGTCTGTTGGTATGGGAAAAGACTTATACGATAACTTTGAAGCTGCCAAAAGTGTTTTTGATACAGCTGATAAAACTCTTAATAAGAGTATAACAACAATTTGTTTTGAAGGGCCGGAAGATGAATTAAAGCTGACTGTTAATACACAGCCTTCAATTGTTACAACATCAATTGCAGCCCTTGAAGCTTTTAAATCAGAATTAAACATTACGCCTGATTATACAGCGGGTCATAGCTTAGGCGAATACTGTGCGATGTATACAGCCGGTGTAATGAGTTTGGAAACTACTTTGAAAGCTATTCAAAAACGAGCAGACTTAATGGGACAGACAAAGGGTGGAAGCATGGCTGCAATTCTTAATGCTCCGGAAGGTGCTGTTGAAGAAGCATTAAAAGAAGCTTCTGAAACCGGCTATGTTGATGTGGCAAACTACAATTCACCTGTTCAGGTTGTAATAACCGGTGACAGTGCTGCCGTACAAAAAGCCGGTGAACTTCTGCTGGAAAAAGGTGCAAGAAGAGTTGTACCGCTTGCAGTATCCGGTGCTTTTCATTCAAAATTTATGGAAAATGCAGGCAGTGAATTTGCAGGTTTTGTTTCAGATTTAAGCTTGAATGATGCAAAAATGCCGGTTATTACGAATGTTGATGCTGAAATGACAACTTCAAGCGAAGATTTCAGAGCTAAAATGCCTAAACAGATTTCATCTTCTGTACACTGGACACAAACAATTCAGAAAATGGTTTCAGAAGGTGTGGATACATTTATTGAAATCGGCCCTGGAAAAGTTCTTGCTGGTTTGAATAAAAAGATTGCTCCTGAAGC
The DNA here is from genome assembly GCA_900552525.1 of Candidatus Gastranaerophilales bacterium. Lineage (GTDB taxonomy): Bacteria > Cyanobacteriota > Vampirovibrionia > Gastranaerophilales > Gastranaerophilaceae > CAG-196. The sequence goes on from UNSK01000002.1 coordinate 39,068, forward strand.
TTCTGTTTATAATATTTATGATAAAGCTTCTCTGGAAGCAGCAGTAAATGCTTTGAAAGAACAAATGGCTGGTGTTTAGTATGAAAAAAATACATTATATTTTATTAATAATACTAGTAATAGTAGGTCTTGTAAGACTGGTTTACGAGTATCGTGCACATAAAGATGAATTGTTTGCTGCTGCTAAATTTGAAAGCCGCCAAAGGGACGTTACTAAAAAAGGTGCGCCTAAAGTTCAGATTGTTAATAGCGTGGCTGAAGTAGAAAGAATATTTAACAATAATCTTGCGTCTTGTACACCTGTCAATATTGCAACAGAAGACAATACGAATTATGTTATATACGGTAAAGACGGAGGAAAATGCTCTTTTGAAAAATATTCACCTTCTTTATGTCTGCAATGTCTAGTTCCATCAGATGTTGCTGAAAAATATTCAAGAGCATGGATTGGTTTTGATTCATTTGTAAATGAGGTAAATAACAACCCAAATTACTGTAAAATAATTACTTCAGAACAAAACAAACAGTCAAAAAAGGGAAAAAATAAGGAGAAAGATTAATGACAGAAAGAAAAATTGCTTTAATTACAGGCGGCTCTCGCGGTATTGGTTTAGCTTGTGCGTTGGAACTTGCTAAGGCAGGATGCGACATTATTATTAACGATATCTGCGAAGCTGAAAAAGCACAGCCGGCTCTTGATGAAATCAAAGCTTGCGGTGTAAATGCTTATTTCTATCAATTCGATGTTTCAAATGACGAACAAGTTCAGGCAGCTGTAGATAAAATGATTGCTGAACACGGAAAAATTGATATTCTGCTTAATAATGCAGGGATTACAAAAGATGGTCTTTTCGTAAGAATGGATATGGAGCAATGGGAAAGAGTTATCAAAATTAACTTAACAAGTGCTTATTGTGTAACTCACGCTGTAATTAAGCATATGATGAAGGCTCGTCAGGGTTCTATTATTAATATGTCAAGTATTGTAGGCCGTCACGGCAATGCAGGTCAGGCAAACTATTCTGCTTCTAAAGCCGGTCTTATCGGTTTGACACAAACTCTTGCAAAAGAATTCGGCGGAAGAAACATCAGAGTTAATGCAGTATGCCCTGGTTTCATCCAGACTGCCATGACTCAAGATTTAGCAAATATTGATGAATACTTAAAGGCTATTCCTATGAAAAGACTCGGTACTCCGGAAGATATTGCAAAAGTTGTTAAATTCCTTGCACTTGATACTGATTACGTAACTGGTCAGGCTATAGAAGTTGCAGGCGGGTTGATGATTTAGTTAATAAATAATAAACAAAAAAAGAGGCGAAGAAAATATCCGCCTCTTTTTTTTGTTTTTACTATGGTCCATATGGTCTGAATAAATCTATTAAATCAACTTCATTATGAGCCATATCTTGCTGTATTTCTTTTCTGCGTTTGCCTATTGCCAGTAGCTGCTCATACTCGGGATTAAAGTCGTTAGAAGATATGTACTCAGACGTTTGAAGTTCCGTCGGACGCGGGTTTTTAACAACTATATGTTCTTGAGCACCGTGGGATTCTAGATAACTTTGTCCGTCATTATACATGTGGCTATTATATCTATATGTTTTGTTGTTTCTATTAGTATACATTTTAGAAGTATAGCGGTGTGTCCAACCTTTTGACATTTCGATTTCGGGCTGCTCTTTGCCCAATTGTTTATATGTTAGTTTGATATCTTTTCTAGGATTAAAAATAATTTCTTCGTGATAATTTCCCCTGTCAATAGTTGTTATCATAGGATTTGATTTTCCGTTTGAAGCATACGGGTCAAAATAGCGTCTTACGATACTTCCATCGGCTCTTGTTTCTTCAACACATTTGAATTCTTCAATATTTTTATTGAATATTTTACCTGTATTCACTTTTGGACGTGAAGCGGCAAGTTTTTCTGCGGCTTCTATTGCAGCAGCTTTTTTTGCTTCAGTGATATTCTGGTAATTAGTTCCTTTTTGAGTAAATTTTCCAGAATTAGTTTCAGTATATCCGTTGGTTCGTGTTAACGAGTGCTGCACTCCTACAGTATCATAAGGTCGTGTTCGCATATCTTTGTAACCACTTTTGAGCGGACATTCTGCATAAATTCTATCCATAGAGGCTTTGCAGGCATAGTCATTTAATCCGTTACCTGAAGAATGGTTAAAATCCAATTCTTTATGTTCAAGTGTGCCTGTTTTGCTGTAGTCTTTTTGCAAACGTATGTTTTCGCCGTAACACCAGTACTTTGTTTTATCTTTATCAATAGTAATTTTGTCGCCGCCAAAAACACTTCTACTTTCTTTTCTTGTAACAGTTTTGGTTTCCCAGATGAATGGACGGTTTTCTTTATCAAATATTGTGAATTTTCGTTTGCCTTTGCCTAAATAATCAAGCCTTGCAAGTCCTTTTTCTCCCTCCTCCTATAAGCACTACAACTGGAATACAGGTGTTTTAAATTCGTGTTTACAAAACTTAATATAACAAGTGGAAATCTAACAAAATGTAACAACTTCTTAAATTAATTGCAAAAATATCTTTAAATGATATAATTCAATAGAATAGTGTATTACACAATAATGAAGAGGATAAAAAACATGAGTACATTTGAAAAAGTAAAAAAAGTTGTAGTTGACCAATTAAGCTGCGATGAAGCTTTAGTTACTCCGGAAGCAAGCTTTACAGCTGATTTGGGTGCTGATTCTCTAGATACAGTTGAATTAGTTATGGCTTTTGAAGAAGAATTCGGATGCGAAATTCCTGATGAAGAAGCTGAAAAAATTCAAACTGTTCAAGATGCAGTTAACTACATCGATTCACACTCATAGTAAGATTTGAATTTATATGAGGAGGGTGAGGATTTTATATATTTTCGCCCTCTTATTTATTATTTAAGGGAAAAAGAATATGACAAAACGTAGAGTTGTAATAACAGGGATGGGAGTCGTAACTCCATGCGGTATAGGGGTCGAAAAATTCTGGGATTCTATGCTAAATGGAAAAAGCGGGGTTTCTCTCATTGAATCTATAGATACAGAAAAACATACAGTAAAAATTGCTGGTGAAATTAAAGATAAAGATTTTAACCCTGAAGACTATATGAGTTCAAAAGATGCAAACAGAATGGACAGATTTACTCAGTTTGCAATGGTCGCATCTGATGAAGCTATAGCTGATGCCGGTTTGGATGAAGCCGGTATTGACCCGTATAGAATTGGCGTTATGGTTAGTTCTGCAGCTGGCGGGTTTAAAACATTTGAGAAAAATCATATGGCAATGATACAGAAAGGACCTACAAAGGGCTCTCCTTTTACTGTCCCTATGCTTATTGTAGATATGGCCTCCGGCAGAGTTTCTATGAAACACGGCTATAAAGGCGTTAATAAAGCAGTTGTGTCTGCCTGTGCAACTGGCTCTCACTCAATTGGTGATGCTTTCAGAACAATTCAGTACGGCGATGCTGATGTAATGGTTGCGGGCGGATGCGAAGCTACGATTACTACACTTGGTATTGGTGCTTTCACTGCTGCAAGAACATTATCAAAAAGAAATGATGAGCCGGAAAAAGCTTCAAGACCTTATGACAAAGATAGAGATGGATTTGTTATGGGTGAAGGAGCCGGGGTTCTTGTTCTTGAAGAATATGAACTCGCTAAAAAACGCGGTGCTCACATTTATGCAGAAATTGTTGGTTATGGCCAATCTGCTGATGCTTATGATATGGTTGCTCCTGATCCTGAGGGAAATGGTGCTATTAAGTCAATGGAATTAGCTCTTGCTGATGCCGGACTTAAACCTGAAGATATAGATTATATTAATCCGCATGGAACAAGCACAGGGCTGGGTGATGTTGCTGAATCTCAGGCAATTGCTAAGATTTTTGGTGATAAAGACCAGAATAAAAATCTAGTTGTAAGCTCAACTAAGAGTATGCACGGTCATATGCTGGGTGCAACAGGAGCTGTTGAAGGTATTGTTTGTGTTAAAGCAATTACTGACGGCAAAGTTCCTCCAACAATCAATCTCGATAATCAGGATGAACATGTTGCTAATCTTGACTATGTTCCGCACAAAGCAAGAGATAAAAAGGTTAACGCTGCACTTTCAAATTCTTTTGGGTTTGGCGGTCATAACGCAACTCTTGTTTTCAAAGCTGTATAATTGAATAAAATAAATAAAAAAGCAGGGAACAATCCCTGCTTTTTTATTATAATTGATGAGCTTTGTTTATTAATATATTGATAACATTGCTTGATATAATTTCTGCTTTTGCTTTATATTGAGCTTTGTTTTCCTGTCCAAAAAGTAAGCTTTTACTGTAGAATACCTTATAGTCGCAAATTATTTTAGATATAAGATTGTTCATTTTAGGAACCATTTGTTTATTATTTTTGAGTAATCCTTGAATTTGCTCTATGTTGCTTGCAAGTCCATGCATACCATATATAGCAGATTCTGGTGATTTTATGCAGCTTCTGTCAAAATCTCTGATAAAGCTTACAATTTTCAGCTTAATTTTATTTAGCTCTGATTGAGTAGGAGGTTTGCGATAAATGTCATATAATCTGTTAAGTTCTTCGTTAACCTTTGCATCTTCACTATGTTTTAAGAGCTGAATGCTGTATTCATTTGAGTCAGCTTCTTTGCAGCGCGGATAGAGGGTGCGGTAAACTTTTTCCGGAGAATCTGAATAAGAAGCAAATACATCTAATGCAGCCATGCTTCCGGCAGCAGTTTCAAGTTCCAATTCAGTTTTTATGAAATTATTTATACTGTCTAATGCCGGTTTTTCGAGTATACGCTCGTCGTCAATCTTGTCTGCAATATTACGCGTTGCAATGCTGAGTTTTGCATTTTCTGTCATCATAGGGTGTTTAAGTGTAAAATTAATAAGCATATTTACGAATTTCGGCGGGAAGCCAAAATATTCTTTTCTTAAATAATCTCCTAAGAATTCGTCCAAATTACCGGTAATTGCGACTTCATTTCCATTAACACCTTTGAGCATATAGACTTGAGCATTATTATCCTGCGCAACTTCTTTTAGAAGTTCTGTTGCGTTTTTCTTTATTATTGCAGGAGCGGTTTCTTCTATTTCTCCGTAACGCCATTTGAAGTGTTCATCCCATTTGCTCTGGAGTTTTTCATGTTCTGCATATTTTTGTAAGCGAGTAGGAACAATTGTCTGGGTATAATCAAGAAGTTCTACAAATCTTTGCGGTACAAAGTCAATCGGCTTAGTGTTTTCTACTCCTTCTTTTATAACCTGGTATTCACTATTTATAGGAATCATACCGCCGCTTTCATAAGTTTCTTCGAAAAGTTCAATGGTATCGGTTATTGCTGTTGAGTATTGTTCCAGCAACTCCGGTTTAGCCTTCCAGAAACGGGCGAAAAAGTTTTCGCTGTCTTTATTTGTTTCGGCAAATAATTTCTCTTCTTCTGAGAGATGTATTCTATCGGCCGCAATTGTCATAATCGGGCTTAGATATTTTACGATAAATGCGGCTTCCGGATCGTCTTTTGTAAAACGTCTGCGGATTGCTTTTTCAAGCTGCTCTACATCACCTTTGCTTTTTTTAATGTCATCTTTCAAAAGTTGTTTTTGGTACTTTTTTAAAGCGTATTTTCTTGTATATTTTTTTTCCGGTTCTGTCGTATGTTGTTTTTTTACTAGTTCTTTTTTTAACTGTGATTTATTTTGTTTCGGCAAATCTACAAAGAACTTCTTGTACTCATCTCTTGTTGCAATAAAAGAGTTCCAAAAATCTGTTTTTGGATACTGAATGCCGTATGCAGATGTTGTGCCGTAAGTAATCGGCTGGGTTATTGCTCCTTTATACTCAGGGTTAAGATCTTTTTCGTAGAAATCTTTATTGATTTCTTTTATTGTTTTACCTTCCAGATAAATTTTTCTGAGCAGGTAAATACCCAGATTGTCAGAACCGTCCTTAAAAAGAGGGGTGTCAGAAAGTTCGCGTGATAGCTTAATATCTGCTAAAATTCCGGTTCGGCCTTTTAGATTTGCATCATGCAAATTACTGAATTCCGGATAAATATCTTTTACTTCGTCAAAATTTTCAGTAACTTCAAGGTACTTAAAACTTTCATTCATAATTTGCTCCGGCGGAATGTGCTTTCTTACTTCATAATTTTCTTGAAGGTACTTTTTCATCCTTTCAGGCATATGCCGGACATTAAATTCCTGTTCGTAAAAATTTTCCGGTGTTCGGCCGCGGAAATTAATGTTGAAATCCTGATATGCATTCATCTGCATTGGTATTGTTTGGGTTGTATTTGTCTTGTTATTCTTTTTGTTTTGATAATAGTATTTATTTTCGGCTAATTGTATTTTTGTAATCTTCATAATTATCTCCTTTAAGTATCAAAACATCAAAAAAATATTTTTGCTAGCATTTGACAGTTATGGTTTAATGAATATTATGTTCAAGGATTTGAAAAACAGTGTTGATTACTATATTCGCTCACATACAAAGTTTTCTCGAAAAAATTATAAAGGTGAAGTAAATAATGACGAGGCTGCGTATGTTTTTGATATTCTTACGCGCTATATGAATCCGAAGCCTGAAGGAAGTTTGAAAATTCTTGATATAGGTTCAAAAAATTGGGCGTATGTTAAAGGCGAGTATGATTTTTTTAGAAAATATTGTGATAATCTAACTCTTGATGGTGTGGAAATTGATGCTTACAGACTTTATGCAAATTTATATTCGCGTTTTGAAGCTGCAAAATTCTATATAAAAAATCTTGAAGGTGTTAGATATTATGCTGATGATTTGATGAATATTTCAGATAAATATGATTATATTATCTGGCTTCTGCCTTTTGTAACACCTTATCCGCTGGAGCAATGGGGACTGCCTAAAAATTATTTTATGCCTCAAAGATTATTGGAGCACGCATGTGAAATATTGAAAAAAGAAATGCTTATTGTAAATCAAGGAGAGCAGGAGGCAAAAATTCAACAAACTCTGATTGATAGAACAGGGTTGAAATATAAATTTCTTGGTGAAATAAAAAGCAGCATTGAAATTTTTAAAAATCCTCGCTATGGATTTTTGGTTTCAAAATGATAAAAGGCCGGACTTTAGTCCGGCCTTTCTATTAATTAACAGTAAGTTTTTTTATACCTTCTTTTTCTGCTGCCAGTTTTGGTGCTTCTATACGCAGAATACCGTGTTCAAGTTTTGCTGATGTTTTTTCAACATCAATTTCCTGAGGGAAGTAAACAGTTCTTGAAAATTCGCCGTAGCGGAATTCTGATTTTCTATAACCTTTGGTATCTTCTTTGTTTTCTTCCTCTTTTTTAGCATTAATTGTGATATGGTTTTTGTCTATATCAATATCTAAATCTTCTTTCTTAACACCAGGCAGCTCTGCTTTAACAGTGTATTCTTTATCTTTTTCATGCAGTTCAACAGGCATTGCCAGTTTATCTATTTCTTCGTTATAAATATACTCAGGAAAGAAACTGTCAAAGTTTCTGTTTAGAATAGAGCTGATTTCGTCATTTACTGATTTAATAAAACCGTCCGGTGATTTTTTAATTAAGAATTTCATAATATTCTCCTTTCATTTTTCAGATCTATTACTTTCAACACTAATATTATTACTCTGTTTATTTATAAGTCCGGATTTCTTAACCAAAATTTAACAGTTGGGATTATTTGCCTGAATTATTTATTTAATGTCTTGCACTAAGTTCTAATAGACTTTCTTTTAACAGTGTAACCCCAAAAACTAAACTAACAGGTAATTTATGTTAGTGAATAAACCTTTACAATTGCTGTATGGAGATATGTAGTTATGGAAAAATTTCAGAATAAATATTTAGAAATAAAAAACATCAGCAAAGATATCGTTAATTGGGTTGAAGATGTCGCAGAAGAAAACAACTGCAAAATTGAACGCAAGGAATGGAAAAGCAAATATAACAGCTATGTTGTTTATGATTACGAACCTTTTTGTTCTGAAGGGTTCGAGATAAATATTCTTCTGAGCTCTTTTGATATATCCTATCTTAACTTTATAAAATATCTGTATAATGAAAAATTAAGCACTATAGAATACTTGGATAATTGTATAAAAATTCCGGCGATAAAAAACTATTCACATTAAATAAAATTGTTATATAATATTCTTTAGGGGTAAATGGAACTTGCTTGCAGTTACTCTTACAGGTTAGACGGTTAAGGAATATTATTATGCAAGAATTTTTTAATGACTACGTACAATCACTGGAAACATATATTATGTTCCGTATAAAAGAAACTGTAGCAAAGATAACGCCGGAGTTGAAAGCAAAGAACAGAGCACCGATTATGTTGTCTATGGGGGCGCCTACGGCTGCTCCGCCAAAGGCTTTGACCGAAACTCTTAAGACTGTGCTTGATGAAAAAGGTATACATCTGTATTCATCGCCTAAGGGTGAAAAGTATTATCGTGATGCGGTTGCAAAACGTATGAAAGAACGCTTTAATGTTGAGTTAAATCCTGATACCGAGATTTTCTCGCTTATTGGTTCAAAAGAAGGACTTGCTAATTTTATAAGAGTTTTAATTAATCCGACTACAAGGGAAGAAGACAAAGAAATTATTCTTATACCTGATCCGGGCTATGCTTCTTATGGGGAGATGGTTAAGGTTTCCGGCGGGAAAGCTTTTGCTGTTCCTTTGACTCCGGAAAATAATTTTATGCCTGATATGGAAGAAGTGTGGGCAGATTTGATTAAGCAGGGATATAATCCTAAAAAAGTCAAAGCTCTATTAATTAATTACCCTAATAATCCTCTTGGTGCGACTGCAACTCGCGAGTATTACAAAAGTCTTGTTGACTTCTGCAAAAAACACCATATTTTATTAATTTCTGATGCAGCATATGTTGACATGTACTTCAAACCGGAACTTAAACCAATGAGTATTCTGGAAATTGAAGGTGCCAAGGATATTGCTGTTGAATTTTTCAGTTTTTCAAAACCTTATGCAATAACTGGCTGGCGTTTGGGCTGGATTTGCGGAAACTCTGAAGCTGTAAAGATTTTTGGTAAGTTAAAATCAACGTTAGATTCAGGGCTGTTTAAAGCTTTACAAAAAGCATGTGCGGAAATTTTGAACTCCAAAGAGGGAGAACAATATATTAAAGAAGCTAATGAAAGGTTCAAAAGAAATCAGGAAGTTTTTGTAAAAGGGCTCAGGGAAGAACTTGGCTGGGGTGATTTTAATATCCCTGATGCAACTTTTTATCTGTGGCTTCCAATCCCTCCGAGATATAAATCATCTGTTGAATTTACGGATGAGCTTATGTATAAATCCGGAGTAATCGCTGTACCGGGGGATGCTTTCGGGGATAACGGAAAAGGATTTTTCAGAGCATCAATTGTTTGTTCGGAAGATGAGCTTAAAGAAGTTATCAAAAGAATGAAAGAGGATGGATTCCACTTTTAGCAAAAAATTTTTTTACAGGTTTTAATATGCTATGAACATTCAACCTGTTAATAATACAAATTTTAAATCAACTTATCCTGTAGTGCACTGGGTTGCAGAAACAAACGGGAGTTACGCTCCTGTTGCTAATTTGCAGATTGTAAAGAAACTTCAGGGTAAGATTATAAGAATGCTGAACAAACCTCTTGTATCAAGCACAAAACCTATGGAGCCTCTTGAACAAAGGCTGAGAGCATATATCGGAGTTTGTGATGCAGATTATAGAAATAATCCGAACGTGAGATCTTTTTATAACAGAACAGATGCTGCTCCTGTTTCGTATGTTATTTCCGGCGAAGATGTCGGAATTTTTGAAAATAATCTTGCTAAAAATATAGGACGTGCAAAGAGCAATGCGCGGGAACTATTGAGCAAACCATATTCTCCGGAAACCATGGAAGCGATAAAACTGTATAACAGGGAAGGTTTAAAGTTTGTTCAGAATAACTCAAAGCAGATAAAAGATAAAAATGGAATAATTTACATGCTGCATACAAAATTTGAGATAATAAGAAACCGTATGGGAAAAATTAAGGACTATAAGTTTGTAGAGGCAAGGTTTTTACCCTCCGGCGGACATGGCAGTTCACTTGGCAAAATGTAGCTCTTGACTTTAAAAACTTAGCATGTATTATAAGAATATACCGAGCGGGGGTAAATGATTTAGATAAAAGTAACCCACCAGCTTGGTGAATTATTCGCGGGGGTAATTCAGTGGTAGAATGCCTCCTTGCCAAGGAGGATGTCGCGAGTTCGAGCCTCGTCTCCCGCTCCATTAAAAAAATAAAAAAGCCGTTAAGGCTTTTTTTTGTATCGGGGGTTTATGTGATGAAGCAGATGCAGAAATATTTATATTTTGCTTTATTGGCTCTGTTTTTTCTATTAGGTTTAACCCTTCGCGCTAAACTTTATATTGCCAGCAATGTATTTTCTGATGATGAATGCAGGCTTGTGTTAAGCATTCTGAATAAAAATATCTGGGAATCATTTTTGTTTCTTGGAAGCGCACAGTCAGCACCGCCTCTCTTTATCTTTTGTACAAAGATGATTACTGCTGTTTTCGGATTCAGTGAACATGCTGCAAAGTTTATTCCATTCGTTTCATCTGTTGCAGCAATATACTTTTTTTATAAATGCTGTACACAGTATTTCAAGAAAAATTACACAAGATTAGCAGCTGTTTTTATATTTGCTATATGCCAGCCTTTAATTGCTTTTTCAAGTATTTTTAAACAGTATTCCACAGATGTCCTGATTGCATGTATTTGTCTGTATTATTTCCCGAAAATAAAAGAATTCGACCGAAAAAAGCTTATTATTACAGGTGTTGGTATTTGTATTCTGCCTTTTATTTCTCTGCCGTCACTGTTTTTTATAGGCGCGTTTCTTCTGAAAAATTTTAAAAACACATTCAAACTTCTTTTACCTCTCGCTGCAACGATGATTCTGTATTATTTTTTCAATCTGGCACCTGCGAAGCTTGATTTGGATACACATTTCCCGAATTACTGGAACGATGGCTTTTTTGGATTTTCTTTCAGCGATTTTTTAAGGTTTCTGGTCTTGAATATCAAGTTTTATTTTGTTCCTAATACCTTTTCTCTACCGGCAATTATTCTCTTTATCTGGGGGATTTGCCTGTTTATTAGAGAAAAATGCAGTTATATATTGTTAAGTTTGCTCCTTGTTTTTATGGCAGCATTTATGCATATTTATCCTCTTAGCGGGCGGGTCGGTTTATATTTCATTCCGGTTATGATTATCTTTATGCTCAAACCTTTAGAAACTGGAAAATGGATTGCTGTAGCTGTTGTTCTTGTATTTTTTAGTTTTTGTAAATATGACTTAAATTACATGAAAAATATAACTACTTTTGACTATTTCGTTTCCTGCTCGCCGAAAAATCTACTTGAGGTAATAAAAGATAAATTTAATCCCAAGAAGGATATTGTTCTCTGTAATTCAGCTTCAACACCAAGTTATTTGTTTTATTCCAATAAACTCGGTTTTTATACGGATAATATTTTTGAAATGCCGTTGACCTCTACTGAAAAAGAAGCGGTGTTCCATTATCTAAACGGTCTTCAAAACGGGAAGGGATACTGGTTTTATCTGGTTAAGGACTATAACAATTTCAGGCTTTATCCTCAGATTTTCGAATGGTTGAAAGGTGAAAATGTAAAATATTCGTTTAATGAACGCGATTCATATTTATTTTACGTAGAAAAATAATAAGGTATTATGTCAAATATTTCGGTTGGTAAAAAAGGTGAAGAACTGGCAAGAGATTATCTCTCAAAGCTTGGATATAAAATACTTGAGTGTAACAAAAGGTTTTCAAGATTTTGCGAAATCGATATTATTGCACTGGATAAAAATACGTTAGTGTTTGTAGAAGTTAAGACGAGAACAACAGAAGTTTGCGGGCATCCTTTTGAGGCTGTAACCAGAACAAAATACAATCACATAAAACAGGGTATTTTTATGTATTTGAAAGATTATCCAGAGTATAAAAAATTCAGAATAGATGCGGTTTCTGTTCTTCTGAAGCCGGAAATAAAGATTGAACATTTGAAAAACGTATCTTTATGATAAAATTTAAGTATAAAGTGAGGATTTATTATGACAGAATTAAGAGATAAGTATGAAGTTGTTATAGGTCTGGAAGTTCATGCCCAGCTTAAAACAAAATCAAAAATATTTGCACCTGATTCAACAGAATTCGGTAATGAACAGAATACGCAGATCAGCCCTATTACTCTCGGTATGCCGGGTGTTCTGCCTGTTTTAAATAAAGAATGCGTAAATATGGGTATTCTTCTCGGACTTGCTTTGAATTGCGAAATCCCTTCAAGATGCAAATTCGACAGAAAACAGTATTTCTATCCTGACCTTCCGAAAGGATATCAGATTTCACAATACGATGAGCCGATTTGTGTTAACGGGTATATTAACGTAAAGGGGAAAAGAATTGGTATAACAAGAGCGCATCTTGAAGAAGATGCAGGAAAACTTGTTCACGTTGGTGCAGCCGGTATTAACGGTGCAACATACTCACTCGTAGACTTAAACAGAGCAGGAACTCCGCTCCTTGAAATCGTTTCTGAACCTGATATGCGCTCAAGCGAAGAAGCCAGAAACTATATGGAAGAACTTCGTGAAATAGTAAGATACTTAGGCGTATGCGACGGAAACCTTGAAGAAGGTTCTATGAGATGCGATGCTAATATCTCTATTATGCCAAAAGGTTCAAAAGAATTTGGTACAAGAGCTGAAATAAAAAACGTAAACAGTTTCTCTGCTTTGCAAAGAGCTATTGAGTACGAAATTGACAGACAAATTGAGATTGTTGAAGAAGGCGGACAGGTCGTTCAAGAAACAAGACTCTGGGATGATAACTTAAAAGAAACCCGCTCTATGAGAGGAAAAGAAGATGCTCACGATTACAGATACTTCCCTGAACCTGATTTGATGCCGCTTGAAATTTCAAGAGAATGGGTTGAAGAAATCAGGGCAAAAATGCCAGAACTTCCTGAGGCAAAACGTCAGAGATATATGGGATTAGGTTTGAGCGAATATGATGCTTGCGTCATCGTTGAACAAATGCCTTTAGCTCTGTTCTTTGATAAGGTGCTTGAACTGGGTGCGACTCCAAAGATTGCTGTAAACTTTATTATGGGCGAAATCGCTGCATACTTAAAAGAAAATAAAGTTGAGATTACAGATACAAAATTAACACCTGAAAATCTTGCTGAATTAATCAGTCTTATTGAAAAAGGCACTATTTCAAACAACATTGGTAAACAAATTCTTGTAGAAGACATGATTACAAATGGTGAAAAGGCTTCTGCAATTGTTGAAAGAAAAGGCTTGAGCCAGATTTCAGATGAAGGCGCAATCAAGGCTGTTGTTGAAAAGGTTGTTAATTCTCATCCAAAAGAAATTGAAGCTTATAAAAATGGTAAAACAAATCTATTAGGCTTCTTTGTCGGTCAGGTTATGAAAGAAACCAAAGGCAGGGCAAATCCTAAGACAGTAAACGAACTTGTAAGACAAATTCTTGAAGCGTAAGATATGATAAAGGACGGGGCATAAACCCTGTCCTTTTTAATTATTATTAAAGGAGGCTGTGATGACAGGAGTCAATTTTATCCAGAATGCTTTGTATCTGGCAGTATACTTAATTTTTGTCTGTCTTATAGGTGTTTTGTTTTATGGTGTTAAGAAATATAAACAGGAAAAGCGTTTTGGCAGTATTTTTGTAACTGCTCTTGTAAGTATATTTCTGTTTTTTCTTCTTAATCAGGCTGCTGTCGTGTGTTTATACAGCCAATCTCTGCTTAGTATCGGAAACTACAATAATTCAGCGGGAATTAACTGTTCTTTGTGGGCTGCAAGGCTTGCAATTTTTCCAGAACAAAAAAGCGCTTTGTACGGAGAGCTTGGCAAAAACTATATGATTCTTCAAGATGGTAAAAAAGCAATTGAATATTTTGATAAAGCTTATAAAATAAATGGCAGCTATGCATATTCAGATAATTTTTCTATTCTTGTTTCATGGCCTTTCTTTGCCGGAATACTTTACTTGCTTAATGGAGATTATGACAAAGTGTATGAAATAGCTAAGGATACAAACTCATACGGTATGGCTGTTACGGCGAGTATAATGCAAAAAGATTATAAGAAAGCTCTGGCCTATTCAAATATGAATATAAGACGTTCACCCATTGCCATCAACTATTCCAGCCGTTCATATATACATAAAAAACTTAACCAGGATAAGCTTGCTGAGGGAGATTTACAAAAAGCTGTTTCTTTATGTAAATGTAATACCAGATGTATTGCTCTGCAAAAAGAGCGGACAAAGGATAGCTATTGGCTTTCATATGCTGCAAATAAGAAAAAGAAATACGGCCTTGCAAAATAATTAAAAATTTTTTTATAAGGCATGTCTGATTGTTTTTATAAAACAAGTGTCAGTTTAACAATCGAAAACTATCCTGGATTTTGTCAAGAAAAAAACAAAAAATTCATGCTAAAAACGTAACAATATTTACAATGTTGCGAAACGTAAAGATGTAGTGTTTACAATAGTTTCCCCCTTTGTGACGTTTTGTGAATTTGTTGATAAGTATTGGTGTTTGAATTATCATTTAAATATAGGATTAGATTTTGGGTAGAGAATGTTATTCTCTAAATATAAGGAAAGCTGAGTAGAAAAAATAGCTCGCCTTAACGTAGATTAGGAGGTTTTAGAAGGCAATGCAAAATAGTTTAAATAAGGAAAGAAATATCGTAGAATTTACCTCACCAGCCACAAAAACAACGACTGATGTTATAAAAGGCGGTGCTGTATCGCCTATGTCTAAAATAAATGAACTGCCGAAAACAGCGCAAATAACCCCTATCAAAGCAAAATGTGTTTATGTAATTAAAAAAGACGGAACAAAAGAAGAGTTTGATAATAACAAAATTATTAACGCTGTAAAAAAATCAGCAACAAGAATGTTAGTAGAACTAACAGATGAGGAATTGAAAGAAATATGTGACTTTGTAGATAATAATATTGTTAGGATGAATAAAACCGAGGTTACAATTTCAGAAATGCACAATTTGGTTGAAGGTGCACTGGAACATATTAATTCTAATGTCGCTCACAGTTACAGAAACTATAGAAACTATAAGCAGGATTTTGTTCACATGTTAGACAAAGTTTATCAAGAATCTCAAAGAATTATGTATATAGGTGATAAAGAAAATTCTAATGCAGATTCGACTCTTGTTTCGACAAAGCGTTCTTTGATTTTTAATGAACTTAATAAAGAATTGTACAAGAAGTTTTTCTTAACAGTAGATGAACTACAGGCTATAAGAGATGGTTATATCTATATTCACGATATGTCAGCAAGACGTGATACAATGAACTGTTGCTTATTTGATGTTGCTTCTGTTCTTAAAGGCGGCTTCGAAATGGGTAATCTCTGGTATAATGAACCAAAATCTCTTGACGTAGCATTTGACGTAATCGGAGATATTGTAATGGCTGCGGCAAGCCAGCAGTATGGCGGTTTTACCGTTGCAGAAGTTGATAAGATTTTAGCACCGTATGCAGCTAAAACTTTTGAAAGACAAAATAATAAATACTTATGCATGGGATTGTCTTTTGAAAAAGCAAGAGAAGAAGCAATGAATGATGTTCAAAAGGATTTTGAGCAAGGTTTTCAGGGCTGGGAATACAAGTTCAATACTGTAGCATCTTCAAGAGGTGATTATCCATTCATTACTGTATCAGCTGGTCTGGGTACAGAAGAATATGAAAAAATGGCAACTCTTGCAATGTTAAAAATCAGAATGAACGGTCAAGGCAAGAAAGAATGCAAAAAACCTGTATTGTTCCCTAAAATAGTTTTCTTGTATGATGAAAATCTTCACGGAAAAGGCAAGGTTAATGAAGACTTGTTTAAAGCCGGAATAGAATGCTCAAAGAGAGCTATGTATCCAGATTGGTTGTCTTTGTCCGGAGAAGGCTACGTAGCTTCTATGTATAAAAAGTATGGCAGAGTAGTTTCTCCAATGGGCTGCAGAGCATTTTTATCTCCTTGGTTCGAAAGAGGCGGAATGAAGCCTGCTGACGAAGCCGATAAACCTATTTTTGTAGGACGTTTTAACATTGGTGCAATAAGCTTACACTTGCCTATGATTTATGCTAAGGCTAAGAAAGAAAGTAAAGATTTTTATGCCGTATTAGATTATTATATGGAATTAATTAGAAAACTTCATATAAGAACTTACGAATACTTAGGAGAAATGAAAGCTTCAGTTAACCCGCTTGCTTATTGTGAAGGTGGTTTCTTAGGAGGTCATTTGGGTATTCATGATAAAATTAAACCTTTGTTGAAATCTGCTACTGCTTCATTCGGTATAACTGCACTGAATGAATTGCAGGAACTTTATAACGGAAAATCTCTTGTTGAAGACGGAGCTTTTGCTGTTGAGGTGATGGAATATATTAACAAGAAAGTTAATGAATTCAAAGAACAGGATGGATATTTATACGCAATTTACGGAACTCCTGCAGAGAACTTATGCGGACTTCAAGTAAAGCAGTTCCGTAAAAAATACGGTGTTGTATCTAATGTTTCTGACAGAGGTTATGTATCTAACAGTTTCCACTGTCATGTCGGTGAAGATATTACACCTATTCAAAAGCAAGATTTAGAAAAACGTTTCTGGGATTTGCTAAATGGCGGAAAAATTCAATATGTAAAATATCCGCTTAACTACAATACAGAGGCTATAGAAACTCTTGTTCACAGAGCAATGGATATGGGTTTCTATGAAGGGGTTAACCTTTCACTTTCTTACTGTGATGACTGCGGGCATGAAGAATTGAATATGGATGTATGTCCTAAATGCGGAAGCAGAAACTTAACTAAGATTGATAGAATGAATGGCTATCTTTCTTACTCAAGAGTTAAGGGTGATTCAAGACTTGCAGATCACAAAATGGAAGAAATTGCAGATAGAAAATCTATGTAATTATTATTTATAATAGACAAAAGAGTTTGATTTTAAATATCAAACTCTTTTTGTTTGTTGTGAATATTTGCTCCTTGTAATATAATCTACTTATGACTAGCAGGGATTATTTAAATAACAAATTTGATATCATAGTCGTTGGTGCAGGCCATGCTGGATGTGAAGCTGCCTTGAGTGCAGCGCGTTTGGGCTGTAATGTACTTTTGTGTACGCTTAATGTTGACAACATTGCGCTGCAGCCTTGTAACCCTGCAATAGGAGGTCCTGCTAAATCTACGCTTGTAAGAGAAATAGATGCGCTTGGCGGTGTTATGGGTGAGGTTGCTGATGCAACTTACATTCAGATGAAAACGTTAAACTCATCTAAAGGCCCTGCTGTGCGAGCTCTTCGAGCTCAATCTGATAAAAAAGAATACACACAGTATATGCGTAATATCCTTGAAAATACTGAAAATATTTGGATTAAGCAGACCTGTATTACAGATATCAAAGTAAAAGACGGACAAATCACCGGCGCTGTTGATGAATACGGCTTAGAATATTCTTGCCGTGCAATAATCCTAACTACAGGAACTTCGCTTGAAGGAAAAATGTATGTAGGTTTGCAGGCGTATTCCGGCGGCCGGCTTGGAGAACGCGCTGCAATAGGACTTTCTGCTTCTTTAAGAGAACACGGTATTGTTACAAAAAAATTAAAAACCGGAACTCCTGCACGTGTTGATAAACGTACGATTGATTATTCAAAAATGGATATTCAACCCGGTGATGATAAATTGAGTTTTTATTCATTTAAGCCGAATCGTCCTGTTCGTGTTCAAGTTCCTTGTTATTTAACCCGTACAAATGAGGATACGCACGCGATAATCAGGGCTAATCTTGATAAGTCGCCTATGTATCAAGGTTTGATTCAAGGTGTGGGACCGCGTTACTGTCCTTCTATAGAGGATAAAATTGTAAGATTTGCATCAAATCCTTCACATCATATTTTTATTGAACCGGAAGGGTTGAATACGTATGAAGTTTATATACAGGGCTTTTCAACGAGCCTTCCTGCATGCGTTCAGGTTGAAATGCTCCGCTCGCTTCCAGGTTTAGAGAATGCACATATTATTAAACCTGCTTATGCAGTTGAATATGACTATGTTCCGGCTGTTCAGACAAAACATTCTTTGATGTCAAAAGATATTGCAGGCTTGTTCTTTGCAGGCCAGATTAACGGAACGAGCGGATATGAAGAAGCTGCTGCACAGGGCTTAATTGCAGGTATAAATTCTGTTAAATATTTGAATAATTCTGAACCATTGGAACTTTCAAGGGCTTCATCTTATATTGGAACATTGATTGATGATCTGGTTACAAAAGATATTCAGGAACCTTACAGAATGCTTACTTCGCGTTCGGAATACAGGCTTCTTTTGAGGCAGGATAATGCAGACGCGCGCTTGACTGAAATCGGGCATCAAGTTGGTCTGATTGATGAGGCGCAGTATCAGAGGTTTTTAGATAAGCAGGAAAATATTAAGTGTGAGATTAAAAGGCTTGAGGAAACAAAACTTTCTGCAACAAAAGGGGTAAATGAGGTTCTTGCAAAATATGGCGAACACATTGACCGCGGAATGAGAATGGCTGAACTTCTAAAACGTCCAAATATTACGTATGATGTATTCAGAGAGCTGGATGATATTTCTAAAACGGTTAGGGAAGATGTCGCAGATGAAGCGGAAGTTTTGATTAAGTATGATGGTTATATAAAACGTCAGGAACAGCAGGTGGAAACAGCTGAAAAACTGGAGAAATACAGAATCCCTGCAAATATTGATTACTCGCAGATTAAGCATATATCGACGGAAACAAAAGAAAAATTGGAGAAAATCAGACCTCAGAATTTAGCTCAGGCTTCAAGGATTGGCGGAGTTAAGCCCGCAGATATTTCTGTGTTGATGGTAATGCTTGGTAAATAATCTCTATAAAATGTTTAGGGTTGATTATAAAACATTAATGTTTTATAATCCCAATATCTGTTAATAAGAGGAGTAAAATATGAAAATATTATTTGCAGCAGCGGAAGTTTCTCCGTTTTCAAAAGCCGGCGGTTTATCTGATGTAGTAGGAAGTTTGCCGAAAGCACTGGAGAAGGATGCTGAGATTGCTATTTTTACTCCGCTTCACGGTTGTATTGATTATAACAAATGGGGGTTAAAAGAGCTCGAAAATTCAGAAATGTGGATTTCGTTCGGCTCATCACCTCAAAAATTTAAGCTACACATGGCAAAGCTTCCGGGAACAGACATTAATGTTTTCTTTGTGCAGAATGACTGGTATTTTTCTTGTTTTCAGGAAGTTTATCCGCGCTGGCTTGACCCGCGTTATGAGCACGAAAGATATATTGCATTCTCTCTCGCAACGCTTGAGTATGCAAAACAATTGAATTTTAGAGCGGATATAATTCACTCAAACGATTGGCACACGGCAATGATACCGCTTTATATAAAGGCCAATTACAAGTTTGACGAGTTCTGGTCAAAAACTAAGAATGTATTTGAAATTCATAACCTTGCATATCAAGGAGTCTGGTTTGAGGATATTCTTGACTTTGCAAATATGCGCAAGGATATTGTATTTAATGAATGGGGATGCGAACATTACGGACGAGTAAACTGGATGAAAGGCGCAATAAATTATTCTGACAGAGTTATTGCTGTTTCTCCTACCTACGCAAGAGAAATTCTTACCGGCGAATACGGCGAAGGCATGGACTATACGCTTAGAGGACATACGGATAAACTGCGGGGAATAGTTAACGGTATTGATTACGATGTTTTCAATCCAAAAACAGATAAAACTCTTATAAAAAACTATGACGTAAATTCGCTGGCAAAAAAAGAAGAGTGCAAAAAGAAAATTCTTGAGTACTTTGGCTTAAAGTATAATCCTGAAAGACCTTTGATTGCTCTGATTTCAAGACTTGTTGACCAGAAAGGGCTGGATTTAATCAGACAGGTTGAAAACGATTTAAGAAATCTTGAGGCTGATTTTATATTCTTAGGTTCGGGCGATAAATCATATGAGAATCTGTTTATCTGGCTTTCAAACAATACTCCGAATATCAGAACTTACGTCGGTTACAGAGGAGATTTGGCGAATCAAATTTATGCAGGAAGCGACTTCTTCCTCATGCCGTCTAAATTTGAGCCTTGCGGACTTTCGCAATTAATTGCTATGCGCTTCGGCTCACTTCCTATTGTCCGAGCAACCGGAGGTTTGGAGGATACTGTTACCGGCTATCCTTTGGATAACTCAAACGGATTTAAGTTCTGGGGTTATGATGGCTGGGCTATGAAGGATGCTATTTTAACTGCAATGGGTGTTTACAGGGATAAATATACCCTGAATGCTATGAGAAAATCTGCTATGGAAGCTGATTTTAGCTGGAAAGAAAGCGCTAAAAAATATTTGGAAATGTACAGGTCGTTGGTTTAGATGAAATATATCCGTTCAATTTTTGCAGTTTTTTGTTTTTTTATTTTTGGAATAGGTGCTGTAATACTTAATTTTCTGCTCTTTCCTTTTATAAAAAATAATAAAGAATTGTGTTCTGATATAATTCACAACACGTGGAGATTTTTTGTCAATCTAATGATGTTTTTAAAACTTTTCAGACTCGATGTAAAAAAATTGAAAAAGATTGAAAACAAAGTTATTGTTTCCACGCATCCAAGTTTTATAGATATTGTAATTCTGATTGCGCTTATTCCGCGCTCAACATGTTTTGTAAAAAAAGAGCTTGCGTATAATCCGATTTTGAAAAATCTGGTAACAAGTATTTTTATTACTAATGAGGTTGAACTTGATGAATTAAAAGCTGAATCAAAGAAGATGCTCGATAGGGGGTTTAATGTCATAATTTTCCCATCAGGCATAAGGCATCGGCGCGATGAGTTCCCGAAGATTAGAAAAGGCGCTTCTCTTGTAGCTCTGAATGCAGGAAAAAATATTGTGCCGGTTAGAATGTTTTCAGACAGAGATTTTCTGTTTATAAATCAGCCGTTTTATGCTGTAAGTGACAGGTGTGTGAATTTTGAAATTGAACAAATGCGTGAGATTAATATTGCTGACTTTATCGGTGAAAGTGAGATTATTACAAAACAGAGGTTAACTAACAAGATTGAAGATGAGTTGTACGGTTTGTGATATAATATTGGTATGGAGTCGTTATGGAATTAAGAGAAGAACTGAAACAACTTATAATAGAAAGCCTTGCGCTTGAAGAGATAACTCCTTCGGATATAAAGGATGATGAACCGCTTTTTAACGAGGGATTGGGGCTTGACTCAATTGATGCTCTGGAACTTGGCATGGCTCTTAAGCGTAAGTATGATATTACTTTGGAATCTAACAAAGAAGAAAATCAAAAGTATTTCTATTCAGTTAGTACGCTTGCAGATTTTGTGGAGTCAAAAATAAATGGCTGAAAAATTTACAAAAGAACAAATTTTTGATGAATTAAAGAAAATTCTTGTTGAAGAACTTGAAATAAATGACGGGGATATTGTACCGGAGGCAAATCTTTTTGAGGATTTGGATTTGGACAGTATTGATGCGGTTGATATTGCCGTAAGAATGCAAAAGTTTACGGATAAAAAATTATCACCGGCAGAATTTAAGAAAATCCGTACAGTTAATGATGTTGTGGAAGCTGTGTATGGGCTTCTCGGGTAAAATGATAAAGGCGCTTGCGCCATTTATCGGAATGTTTGCTGTAATTGCCCTGTTTCATTTTACGGACTTTGTACTTCTTAAATATTATCCTCCGATTGCAAACTTTGGTTTTTTTGCGGTATTTTTTTCTTCTCTGTTTCAGGAAAAGACTGTTATACAAAAAATTGCTCTTGCAGCTGAACCTGACGCGGATGAAAATGTTATGCGTTACACGCGAAACCTTACTTATGTATGGGCAGGATTTACTTTTTTGAATTTTCTTATATCGCTTGCAACAGTATTTGCCTCCGAAAAAATTTGGGCGCTGTATAACGGATTTATTTCATATTTTCTTGTTGGAACCTTTTTTATTATAGAATATATAGTGAGAGGGGTAAAAAAGAGAGGCTGGATGGCCAACCCTGCGGAGTTAATGAGGAAGAATGGAAAAGAAGTTTAACGAAATAGTTTTTAAAACCGGGGGTACAACTTCTGATGGCAAGGGTGTTGTAAAAACATTTGAAAATCTGAAACGCGAGTGTCTTGATATTAATGAAGAATTAAAGTTTGAAAATGGACTTAAATTTATTACAACAACTACTGATGAACATCTTTTCGGCTTTACTTTTTTCAGAATGCTTCCTGATGTTTGCGGGTTTGATAGGTATGAGGCAAGAATAAATTATCCCGAGGATATAAATGTAGAAAACGCCGTACTTATTACGACTCCGTCTTTTCTGGAGGCAATGCGGAAGTTTGAGGCTAAACCGCCGGTTAACCCTATAGTAATAATAACTGCGGGAGCAAAGCTGGAGGACAAAACTTTTGAGTACGCTCTGACGATTGCAGAAAGAGTCATAGAAGTTTACGGAAGTACGGAAACCGGTGTGATTGCATATAGAACCAGCCCATATGAAAAGGGATTGCGAATTTTTAAAGGTATCAAAATAGTTGAAACCGCAGATAGTTATACTAAAATAGAAACGGCATATTCTGAAGTCAGTCCTGTGATTATTCAGGATAGAATTAAGCTTGAAGATGGAAAAATCGAATTTTTAGGAAGATGCGGAAGAGTATTGAAGATTCAGGAAAAAAGAATAATTTTAGATGACATTGAGGCAGCTGTTAAAGATATAAGCGGTATTGAGGATGTTTATTGTTTTGAACATAAAGGTAAGCTCGCAGCACTTGCGGTTCTGGATGAAAATGGCAAAGAGTTTTTTATAAAGCATGATAAACTTACTCTTGTGAAAAAATTGAAACAGGAATTAAAGAATAAGTTTGAGATTGTTCCTCAGAGATGGAGATTTTTTGATGAAATTCCTAAGAAAGAGAACGGAAAGATTAACAAGGAGTTTATTGAAGAGATGTTTAATCTAAATCTTTCACTCCCGTTTGTAATTTCAAGAGAAACTGGCAGGGATTATGCAGAATTTGAACTATGTTTCATTAAAAACAGCAATTTTTTTAAAGGGCATTTTGAAAAATTACCAATCCTTCCGGGGGTTGTGCAGTTGTTTTATGCAAACTGGTTTACCGGAATTGCTTTTAATATGGATTGCAGGTGCGGACAGATCAGGAAAATTAAGTATTCAAACATAATTAAACCGGCAAAAATTATCCGGCTGGAATTAGTAAAAAGTTCGAAGGGCGTGAGTTTCAAATATCATGATGGTGAACTTATATATTCTTCCGGTATTTTGCCTCCTATGAGCTTGTTATAAGGGGAAATTATGAACACAGAAATAAAAATAAAAGTTCCTTTTTATGATTTAGATCCAATGAACATTGTCTGGCATGGAAATTATGTCAAATATATGGAAGAGGCCAGATGTGATTTTTTTGATAAGCTGAACTACAATTATACTGATATGTATAATGACGGAGTGATGTATCCGATTGCAAAAATGGAGATGAAATTTATTAAGTCTGCAAACTTTGGCGAAGAGCTTACTGTAAAATGTTTTCTAAAAGAAATTGAACCGGCAATTGTTATAAAGTATGAGATTTATTCCGGCAGCGAAAAGATATTTAAAGCAAGCACAATGCAGATTGGTGTAAATGTAAAAACAGGTGAAACTTTGTATGAAGCGCCTGAGAAGTTAAGAAGGGCTGTTTATGGTTAGGATATTTTTTTTAATCTGTTTACTTCTCATACAGCCTGCGTATGCAAATGTTTTTGAGCATGAAGCTCAGCTCGATAAAATTGTAAAAGAGCTTCCTGAATTAAACAGCATTAAATGTAAATTCAGGCAGGAAAAACAGATTTCCAATATTCTTCTTAAATCTTCCGGAGATTTTACATTTGACAAGGGTAAAGGTGTAATTTTTTATACCACGTTTCCGGTAAAGAGTACAACATCTTATACTTCGCGCGAGTATCGCCAGATAAACAGTGTAATTGCTGCAATTTCTAATAAATCGTATTCGCGTTTGCAAAAGGATTTTAAGTTTTACTTCCACAGAGAGGCACAGAGGTGGGAACTCGGATTAATTCCGAAATCAGGAACTCCGGCTTATGATTATTTGAAGTCTATTGAAATTAACGGCAGAGAAAATATTGATAAAATAGTTATACTAACCTGTGACAAAACAAAAACAACAATCTGGTTTCAATCATGAAGCGAATAATATTTTTAATATTTTCAATAATTCTTTTCATTTTTGCTTTTGTTCAGGCAAAGCCTGTTGAAGTTGAGCTGATGAAAGCGTTTATAAGTCCGCATTCCGCAGCAGAAGGTTATCTGGTAAAGCTTGCAAATTTGTCTTCTAAAAAGGTTAATATTATTTTTGAAGCATCTTCTCTTGATGAACTTGAGGATATGAAGGCGGAATTTCCGGATATGAAAACGGATTATTCAGCAGTTACTGATGTTTATTCAAAATATCCCGGAAATTTTTTATCAAATAATATGCGTGAACTGTTGAAAAAGAAGAGTTATCAGAAAGTTCAGGAAGAAGCGGTAAAATCTTTATACAACCCTCTCGGTATCTATATCTCCCCGCCGGATAAAGACCCTTATCTTCTGGCTACGGATTTTTTACTCTCAAATTCTAAGTTTCTTGAAAATGATACAAAAGAATTCGGGGGAAAATACTATTCGGTTTTACATGCACAGGTAAACAGCAATGATGAGCTGGAGCAAATTATTGAAGCTGCTAAAGGCAAAACGATTTATCTAACAGGAACGCCGGTACATTCGTATTATGCAAGCAAAAAATCAAATATTGAAATTAATATTATCTGTATTATTTCAACGCTTGCATTAGCAGCTCTTTGCAGATTTTATTTCCGCTCCTTTAAAGTTGTTATACCTGTAGCATTCAGTATTTTGTTCGGCTTCCTTTTCGGGTATTCAGCTGCTGCTCTGATATTTAAAAAACTCCATGTTCTTACATTTGTTTTTTCAACTTCGCTTATCGGGATAAGCCTTGATTATTCACTGCACTATTTTTTGACCGGAAATGATAAAGAGTTTAAAAAGAGTTTGACTGCATCAATGCTTACAACCGCGTGTGCATTCTGGGGATTGTTGTTTTCAAATATAGAAGTTTTAAGACAAATTGGAATTTTTACATCCTTTGGCTTAATCGGAGTTTGGCTTTTTGTTATCTTAGTTCTGTCAGACGGGGAATTTAAACATAATAGTTTCAAAAAAATCAAGCTGCCTCAAAAAGCTTTGCTGGTTGTTGTTTTTGTCGTTATTGCAGCAGGAATTTTCAGGGTAAAGTTTGATGATAATATCAAAAATCTGTACGTTCCGCCTAAAAATCTTCTTGCAGCAGAAAATTTGTACCAGAAAGTTTTTAATCCTGTTACTCCGGAGTTTCTTATTGTACATGGAAATAACATAAATGAAATCTTACAAAAAACAGAAGGTATAAACGAAAGGGAAAATATCAATTCTTTAAGCCTTAGTAATTTTGTTTCTTCTGAAAAACGCCAGCAGGAGAATATTACACTTGTTCAGGATTTGTATAAAAATGATTTAAAAAAATATGAAAGCAGACTGGGGACGAAGTTTGAGCCTCAAAAGCCTGTTCTCTATAATCCGGAAAACTTTCCTCTGGTATCAGAATTTGAGCTGGATAAAAATAGTTCATTTATGATGGTAAATGAGCCGGTTAAAGGAAGTTTTAATATAGCAGATGAAATTTCTAAAATCCTTAAAAGACTAAGGCTGGAATGTTTCACTATTCTGCCGTGTGTTTTTGCCATGCTTTTTCTTCTTTTGAGCATAATGTACGGTATTAAAAATGCCTTTAAGATTACAATGCCGCCTTTGCTTGGTATAATTTTTACTGTCGCTCTGCTGAGCATTTGCGGAATAAATTTAAACTTATTTCATATACTCGGTTTGTTCTTGATACTCGGGTTTAGTCTTGATTATTCAATCTTCAGGCTTAACGGCGGAGAAAAATCTAAAGATGCAGTGCTTATGTCAGCAGCCTCTACTGCATTTTCATTCCTTCTTTTGTCGTTTACAAGCTTCAAGCTTATTAGTTCGCTGGGACTTACTCTTTTTATCGGTATTACGGCTTCATATATCCTGAGCCTGTTTATGATAAAATCAAATCATGGAACGAGATGAACATAAAAAATGTGTTATTTCTGCGCTTACGGATGCTCAAAAGATAGCTTTTGCTCCGCTTACTTTTCAGGCTGTTGCTGCTATGCTGGAGCTTGGACTTTTAAAGCAGATTGATTCAAGGCCGGAATGTATTTATGTCTTGAAAGAAGAACTCAATCTCTCTGAATATACAGTTTCTACTCTTCTGGAGGTCGCAGAAGCTTCAGGAATTGTTAATTCTAATGACGGAATTTATTCAATAACTCCTCTCGGGCAAGCTTTTCTGTATGATGAAATGACAAGGGTGAATTTTAATTTCGTAAAGGATGTATGCTATAAAGGAGCTGAAAAGCTTACTGAATCTTTTATTACAGGTGAACCTAAGGGGCTTAAAGCAATGTTTGGAGATGCAGCGACAATTTATCCGTATCTCTCTAAATTGCCTCAAGATATGAAAAACAGCTGGTTCGAATTTGACCATTATTATTCGGATAATTGTTTTGATATTGTATATAAAATTATAACTCCTGTCAGCCAAATATTTGATATCGGTGCAAATACCGGCAAATTCGAAAAAGTATGCCGTAAGTACAATAAAGATATTAACCTCACATTGATTGATCTTCCGCAAAATATTGAGGTAATAAGAAACGACCCTGAGCTTGCCGGATGTAAATTCCATGCTGCAAATATTCTGGAAGAAGCTGATAATCTTCCGGAGATATCAGGAGCTGTTGTAATGAGCCAGTTTTTAGACTGTTTTTCTCCGCAGCAGATAAAGTTTATTTTAGAAAAAGTTGCAAAAACAGCTTTAGATGATACAAAGATTTATATCCTTGAACCTTTTATAGACCGCCAGAAGTTTGAAGGTGCTAAATTGTCGCTTGTGCACACTTCTTTGTACTTTACCTGTATGGCAAACGGCTGCAGCAAAATGTATTCATTCAGCGAGATGGAAACTATTATAAAAGATGCTGGATTAAAAGTTAATGCGGTCTACGATGCACTTGGAGCACATGACTATACGCTTCTGGAGTGTGTAAAAAATGTCTAAAAAATGGTTTCAGCTTTCAGAGCAGGGAGCAGGAGCAAAAAGACTTCTGCTTACAAAATATATCTATCAGTTTTTGGGAGAGTTTCCTGTAAGGATAATAGCTTTTTTTGTTACACTTATTGTATTTATTAAGGCAAAAGAACAAAGAAGGGCTTCTGAAAAATTTTTGAAAATTGTAAACAATAAGTTTGTAATAATTTCCTCTTTTATACAATTCTTAAACTATGCAAATTCTCTTGTGGATAAATTTATTTCGTGTCTTGGAAAGCTTAATCCAGAAAGGTTTGAGCTCTCTTCACCGGAAGTATATAAAGGAGCTTTTTTTATAACAACCCATGTCGGAAATGTAGAAATCCTGCGTTCGCTTTTTCAGTCTGATAAATATCCAAATCCACAAAGGGTTAATGTTTTTCTGCAATCAAATGCGTGTGAAATTTTTAATAATTTTCTTAAGACTCTTGAGATAAAACTAAATATTGATGTTTTTCCTGTAGAACAAATAAATCCGCAGGTTTCAATTCTTATATCAGAACGTCTGAAAAATGGCGAAATTGTTTTTATGGCAGGAGATAGGGTATCCGCGCAAAATGAAAACAGGACATACACTGCGGATTTTCTCGGTAAAAAAGCCCAATTTCCTCTTGGAACTTTAAAATTTGCATTAATGATGGATGTACCGGTTTATTTTATTGTTTGTGTCAGTGAGGGTAAAAAATACAAAGTATATACCGAAAAATTCGTAACAGATAAATCAAGACGAAATGAAAAATTACAGGAGCTTCAGCTTCAATATGTTAAGTTTCTGGAAAAGCATGCTTTGAAATACCCTTATCAATTTTATAATTTCTTTGATTTGTTTGAAGAGGAGTAAACATTTTTCTACTTGACATGGTGTTAGGTTTGCCTTACAATGAGTTTAATAAAATTGTTAGGAATACCATACAATGAACTCATTAAAAGTTTTTGGAAAATATTTAGATCAACCGAGGTTAGTCAGCAGATTTTCACGTGCTGTACCTCCTCTTTTATCTCTAGCAGCTTCCGGTATTGTGCTTGATAGTACATACAGAGCTCCTGAGGACAAGAGGCAAAAAGTTTTTATCCGCAATGGTCTGACAATGTTTGGGGCAGTCGCTTCTTCTCTTTACGCGCCGAAAATTATTTCCAAAATGTTCCGGACTGCGCCCAAACTAGTCAAATCAAAGGAGTTGAGGGAGTATAATACCGCACTGGTAGATGAATTTGTTTCTCAAAATCGAGTAAGCATAG
The DNA here is from genome assembly GCA_900552525.1 of Candidatus Gastranaerophilales bacterium. GTDB lineage: Bacteria > Cyanobacteriota > Vampirovibrionia > Gastranaerophilales > Gastranaerophilaceae > CAG-196. Next base: position 67,714 of record UNSK01000002.1, read on the forward strand.
AAACGAATAAAATTCTCCAGAAGATAAAGACGGATGTTTTGAATATGAAAGAAATAAAAACTCTTTCAGAGGAGCTGGAGGATAAGGAGCTATTAAATAAGCTTATTCCTGAGCCTGAAAATATTTCTTCAAAGGATATTTTCTCGGAAATCGGTCGTTTGTCCGTATTTGGTTTAATTCCGGTGCTTGGCGGAATAGCAGGTGGGATTGCAGGTGACAGACTAACCTGTGATGATTACAGGGATAAAATACCTAATAAAATTAAAGAGGGGGCATATCAATATCTGGCAAATATTTTTCTATGCAATATAGGTGCCGGAGCTGCTCTGGGAATTTTGGAAAAAATGAATATAAAATCAAAATCTGCGCGGGCGCTCGGTATGGTTACGGGTATCATATTAACTGGAGTTATCGGCGGCAGTGCGATTGCAAATCTAATTGGCAGAAAAGTTATAAACAGGTGTTTTAAACATCAAAACTGTAATGAAGCTGACAGGAAGCCGGAACCTCTTGATATTTGTCTTCATTCTGACGATATCGCAACAGTGGCTGTTATGTCCGGTTTAAAATGGATAGAGCCGGCTCTTCCTGCTCTATATTCAATTTCCGGCTACAGGGCAGGCATAGGGTATCGCGGTAAATAATTTAAACATCTTTCGGACTGGTTAGAAACCCTTGTTTGAACGGCACTTCTTTATTTGTAAACCCTGTTCTTACAATATTACGGCCGAATTTCTTTTCCAGCTTATCCAAACTCTGGCCGAGTTTTTCGTTTTGTTCTTTCTTTTCATTATTGCTGAACAGCGTAAGTTGTTCTTCTGCTTTTTCTCTAAAATCTTCAAGAACAATTCCTACACTGCGGTAAACCTCTCTGCTGTTAAACATTTCTGTAAGAAGCGGAAAAGCAGCTCTTGAAATTTCAAATTCAAAATCTGTCGGAATATCAAGCTGAACTTTGGAGTACAATGTCCTAAAATCTTTAGTTTTTAGGAGCACTCCTATCGTTGCACATTTGCAGTCAATTTTTCTTAATCTGGCACACGATTCGTGAATATGTATGGAAAGTTCGTTTTTCAAAAACTGCAAATCAGATGAAAATTCAAGGAATGATTTTGTATCGCTTATAGATTTAGGAAGCTCAACTTCGTTGCTTATAGGAGAAACCATAATGCCAGACAGTTCAGCTTTTGAGGTAAGCCCGTTTTTGCCGAATTTTGACTTAACCCATTTATCATCTTTATTAATAAAATCTAGTGCCGTTCGAACGCCCAGACCTCTGAGCCTTACTCCCAGCTTTCTGCCGATACCCCAGACTTCCTGTATTTCAGTGAATTCAAGAAGATGGTGTATTCCGCATTTTCCAATCACAGCAATCCTTGCCGAGGTGTTTTTTGCCTTGTCAGAAGCAAGTTTGGCAAGAGTTTTACTCCGGCTTATACCTATAGTAACCGGAATATCAACCTCATCTGCTATGCGTTTCTGTAATTCGCGCGCAAGCTTGAAATAGTTCTTTTTATATAATTTGGTCAGACCGGTAAAGTCAACAAATGCTTCGTCAATTGAATAAACCTCAACATTAGGGCTGAAATCTTTTAATATGTTCATTACCTGTTTTGAAATTTTGGTATAAGCATAATGGTTTGCACTTATATAAATACATTCCGGAACCCTTTGTACAGCTTGAAAAAGCGGAAGCCCCATCGGGAGTCCGAGCATTTTTGCTTCTTTGGAACGAGAAATCACACATCCTCTTTCTCCTGATACGACAGCAACCGGAATCCCTTTGAGTTCGGGATTAAGCTTTCTTTCGCAGGATACGAAAAAGCTGTCGCAGTCTATTAATGCTATGTATTTTTGATTAGTCATATTTAAAGTTTACCTTTTTTTCTTTCCAGTCGTAAACTTTTTTTTCAGGGAGGATTTCTAGAAGAAGCCCTTCTTTGTATCTTGTAACATACCATTTGTGGAACTTAAGCGCGCGTTTTATATCAGGAGTCTTAAATTTTTCTGTACGCTTTCCGCCCCTGATTTCTACAAACCTGTATAGAGTTTTTATATTTTCTCCTGTATCTAAATCAATCATAACTATAGTTTAGCATATTTTGTAAATAAAAACTCCTGAAAGTAACAGGAGTTTAGTTTGGGAGAAAGAAATTATTTAAAATCTTATGTAAATACTGCTGCCATATTGCGGTGTATAATAGTCGCACCATCCTAATCTATAATCGCAGTAAGCAGGGCCCCAATAGCTGCGCCTGGCTAATACTCCGCCGATTACGGCAGAGCCTCTGTAGTGCTTGTGCGGCGGTGGAGGCGGAGCATACCAGCCTCCGTGAGGACGCATCTGTCTATGCATTCCGGGGCCGGCATGGATAACTTCACCGTGCCCGCGGGCATATACAGGTGATAACATTGATAAAATTGCTATAAACCCCAGAAGAGATAATACTTTTTTCATACTTCAACCTCCGTTTCTTATTTGTATAACGATTTGAAAATCATTTTTGTTCTATAATATTTTAAGAAGGAGCAAAAATATTATGAAAAAAGAACTAATTTTTTTAGGACCTCCGGCATGCGGTAAAGGCACTCAGACTAACAGACTTTCGGAATATTTGGGGTTTCCGCATGTTGATACAGGGTCGCTTTTGAGAGCAGAAATTGCAAAAGAATCTGAAGAAGGAAAGATTGCAAAATCTTTTATAGACAAAGGTCAGCTAGTTCCTGCTGAACTTGTAGGGAAAATTATTGCAAAAAAACTTGCAGGTGATGACTGCAAAAACGGATATGTTCTTGACGGCTATCCGAGAAGTCTTGAGCAGGCAAGAATGCTTGATGAAATCAATGCTGATGTTGATAAAGACGAACAAGTTTCTTTTAAAGCAATTTATTTTGATATTGATACTCAAATTTTGATAGAGAGAATTATCTATCGTCAATCCTGCCCTGTATGCGGTGAAATTTATAATAAAAAGTTTAGACCTTCCAAAGTTGAAAATAAATGTGATAAGTGCGGCGTGGATTTAAAAACACGTGCAGATGATAACGAAGAAACTGCAAAAGCACGTTTCGAAACTTATTTTAGAGAAACAGCTCCACTTGTTAAATTCTATGAAGATAAAGGTGTTTTATACAAAATAGATGCAAACGGATCTATTGATGAAGTCTGGGAAAGACTTTTGAATATCGTTAATCAATAAGTAAAAGAGGTGGATTTTCCACCTCTTACTTTTTATATTTCTCCGATTAAATCGTATTCCGAAGCGTCTGTTATTTTAACCATTTCAATATCACCGGGAACAACCATTTTATCTGTTTGAATATTTACAATTCCGTCAATTTCTGGCGCGTCATATTGAGTTCTGGCGATAATTTCACCATCATCAGCAAAGCACTCAATTATACATGGAATTGTTTTTCCGATAAATTTTTTGTTTCTTTCTGCCGAAATTTCCTGCTGAATTTCCATAAGTTTTTTGTATCTTTGGTTTGCAATTTTAGCAGGTACACGGTTCGGAAGCTTGTACGAAGGAGTGCCTTTTTCTCTTGAGTATTTAAAAACTCCCATCCTGTCAAATTTCATATCACGGACAAAATTACAAAGATGTTCAAAATGTTCTTCTGTTTCACCCGGATACCCGACAATAAAAGCTGTTCTGATTGAAACATCCGGAATTCGTTTTCTTATATTTTCTATCATCGGGCGGTAATCAAATGCCGGACGGTTCATAAGTTTTAAGACTTCCGGGTGTGAATGCTGGAGCGGGATATCAACATACTTCACTACTTTGTCAAGCTTTGAAACTGAATCCAGAAGCTCATCATCAAGATGTGTAGGATATGCGTACATAAATCTAATCCAGCCTAATCCTTCGATTTTATTCAATTCTTCTAAAAGTTTTGGAAGCGACGGCTTTTTATAGATATCAATACCGTAGCTTGTTGTGTCCTGAGCAATGAGTATAATTTCTGTTACACCTTTTTTTACAAGTTTTTTTGCTTCAGCAACGATATTTTCTATTGTTCTTGAGTGGTAATCTCCTCTTAAATACGGGATTATACAATAACCGCACCTGTAGCTGCATCCTTCTGCAATCTTAAGATAGGAGCTTGCCCCCATGGTAATCTGCTGGCGTTCAATATTTTCGGGGTAAATGTAGTTAGGTTTTTCGCTGACTTCTGATACAAATTTTTTGTCAATATTTTTAATGACATCAACAATGCCCCCAAAATCGGCAGTACCGATAATACCAGCAAGCTCCGGAATTTCTTTTTTCAACTCTTCTGGATGCTTCTGAGCAAGGCATCCTGTTACAATAACTTTTTTACCTTTATCAACAAGTTCTAAAATTGAACGGATAGATTCTCTTTCGGCATCACAAATAAAAGAACAGGTATTAACAATTACAATGTCGCTTTCATCCTCGTTAAGAGTAATTCCGTAGCCGTTTTGGGCAAGTATTCCTAATATTAATTCCGAATCAACTAAGTTTTTCGGACATCCGTGACTTACAAGTGCAATCTTTTTCATTAGTTTCTATGTCCTTATTTTTTGAAAATAAAAAATACTGCAAGGATTATGAAAATAAATCCTATCAGATAATTCCATTTGAACTCTTCTCTCAGATACCACACAGAGAAGAATGCAAAAACAGTGAGTGTAATAACTTCCTGAATAGTTTTAAGCTGAACAGCGTTGTAGCAGTTGTACCCTATTCTGTTAGCCGGCACCTGAAAACAATATTCAAAAAACGCAATCCCCCAACTTGCAAGAATTACAATAACCAGCGGCAGACTCCTGAATCTGAGATGACCGTACCACGCAAAAGTCATAAAAATATTTGAGATTAATAATAATATTATTGGTGCGATATGTCTTAACATAATTAAATTTTACCATGATAGCAAAAAATTTTTCACAAGTTTTATAACTATACACGAAAAGAAATTTGTTATGAATGTTAATTTGACCCCGCAAATAAAACAATCTCCAAATTTTAAGTCAGTAAGCATTGTTCAGGTTTCGAAAAAAGCATTCGCAAATCCTGAAAACTTTAAAGCTTGTTCAAAATCTATTCGTTCTATATTTTTACGAAAGAACATAAACAACGTTTTGACGATGCTTTCAAAGGACAAATGAAAATGTTATTTGGTTACGTCAGAGAAGGTGTAAATATATATTCAGGTGATGAACGAATGTCAACGATTTATCCAGATTTAAAGAGAAGTGCTACTGTTGATACGGTAATAGATGAAATGGCCGCCAAAGTACTGGTTAAGAAGTTTAAGCTCGATAGTCTGGATGAAATAAAAAATATTGTTAAAGATTTAGATGTTTAATAAAAAGGGCGTTTAGCGCCCTTTAACTTTACGCCCATGTCTGTTTATGTTAGAATTTATGCATTATTTGAAGAGCTATAGGAAGGAGAATTATAAATGGCACAGAGAATTGGTATTGACGTAGGCGGAACCAATGTTAAAATCGCGCTTGTAAGCGATAAAGGAAAAATTATTTATTCAAATTCTATCCCGACAAGAGCGGAGATGGGTTATGAATATACAATTAACAGTATGAAAGATGCAATCAGAGATTTGCTGAAAGAAACAAAAATGAAAGCAGCTGATATTGAAGGTATTGGCTTTGGTTTTCCTGGACAGATTGACTGCAAAAAAGGCGTAGTAAGACTTGCTCCTAATATTCCGGGCTGGGTTAATGTCCCTATCGCAAGTATTATGGAAAAAGAATTTGGTATTCCTACCCGTGTTGATAATGATGTAAGAACTGCAGCTCTTGGCGAATTAAATTACGGTGCCGGCGTAGGATGCGAAAACCTTGTTTGTATTACAGTCGGAACTGGTATCGGTTCAGGACTTGTTATTAACAGCAAACTCGTAAGAGGTGCAGATAACGCAGCAGGTGAAATCGGACATATAAAATTGAATATGCAGGGCGGTCCTCTTTGCGGATGCGGCGACAGAGGCTGTCTTGAAGCCTATGCGTCAGGCCCTAGCATTGTTGCTATGGCAGAAGAATATATAAGAGGCGGAAAGTCAACCAAGTACAGAGAACTTGCAAACCCTGATATAACTCCGTATATTGTGGCTGTAGCTGCAAAAGAAGGCGATCCTGTTGCAAAACAGATTTTTAGAATTATGGGTGAATATATCGGAATGGGTCTGGTAAGCGTTGTTAACCTTCTTAATCCTGAAAAAATTATTATTGGCGGCGGTGTTGCTGATGCCGGTGATATTCTTCTTGATCCGATAAGAGAAACAATTGCTAAACGTGCAATGACTATTCAGCGAGAAGTAGAAGTTGTTCCGGCTCAGTTAGGAAACACTGCCGGTGTAATTGGCGCAAGCTTATTGATTAAATCATAGAAAAAAGGCTTCCAATCGGAAGCCTTTTTTTTTGTTTGCTATAAAATTTCCATAACCGGATCTGAGTGTCTTATTTCAGGAATTTCCTTCAAGTTAGGAAGCTCAATCGGTTTAGGTGTATTTTTTGCTTCGGCTGCTTTTTCCGGCATCGGAGCCTTTGCCTGTTTAACTTTTGCGATAGCAGGATCAGGATTTGCCTTTTGTCTGTTGTATTCAAGCATAATCTGGTTGACAAATCTCTTTGTTTCGCCGTATGGAGGTATTTGGCCGCCGAATTTTTTTACATTTCCCGGGCCTGCATTGTAAGCTGCAAGCGCAAGTTCTGTAGAACCGAACATTTTATACATCATTTTATAATAAGTAAGTCCGGCTTTAATGTTTTCACTCAAGTAATAAGGGTTAAAGCCCATTCTGTGGGCAGTAGACGGAAGCAGCTGGAAAACTCCGACTGCACCGTAAGGACTTTTCAGCTCGTGTCTGAAGCCTGATTCTTTCTTAGCAATGCTTAATGCTAATGCGGGGTCAACATTCATCTCAATTGAATGTTTTACTATGGTTTCTTTAATTACACTCTCAGGAGTTGGAGCAGCTTGCACCCTAACGCATAGCAAAGCCAGCAATGCAATAGTTGTTAAGACTGTTTTTCTAATCATTGAAATCCTCTTATATTATTTGTAAATTGGATTCTGTATACTATTCTCAAAAATCCTCCCTACGGTTTCACTTTGTTCTCGCTTAGTTCCCATCAAAGCGTCTTTCCTAAATTTTTAGCTATCCTGTACAAGCCCCGACGGCTCATGACTAAAAACTTGTTAGGCGACTATCTCTGTTGTTCCCCGCGCTCCGGCTTGGATAAATAATTATACAGAATTTATGTCAAATCCATATTAATACAAAAAAGAAATTTTTTCAACCCTTTTGTTGTAAAATGTACACTTAATAGCCTTACCGGCTATTTATACAATGCTGAATTTTCGGTTAAGCAGACGGTGTTTACCGCACAGAAAATCTTCTTCCGTTGTATAGAGATTGATGAACTTATCAAAATTCATTAACGTAAGAAGTGAGAATATATCAGATTGTATATTGAAAAATCCTGCCTTAAACTCCCTTGCTGCATCCAAGAAATCTATTGTACAGTCCTGAACATAGCTTAAATCAAGCCCTACAGTCTGATGAGCATGAGATTTTAACTCTTCAACGAGCCTGTTAGTTTCTCTTGCATCCAGTTTTGGACTCAGAGGGGTTATAATGCAAAATTTTTGTGAACTCTGGATTTCCATATTATTATTTTAATAAGATTTGTGTGGAATATTAATTACCCGAAATTATGAAAAATCTCCAACTAAGGTATTATAAAATTTTGTAAAGTTATTGTATAATAATTTTGCATGTAATAACGTGTAAGGACGTTTCTGACGACCATTCTCGAACAACAGTATTACGGTCATATAGTCGAGAAAGGAGGTCGCACATGACAGAATGGCTAATAAAAATAGCTATCACCTTGTTAGTACTGATAGCTACTTTACAAACTGTCTTGTAAAGGAAACGGTCAAGCTCTAGTTCCAGCTAGGGCTTTTCCTTTACAAAAACATTATAACCTATTTAGTTATGATTTTCAAGTCTGGTTATGCGAACCTGATTATTGACACGGAGTTGTTTTCTGTAGTAATCTAAATACAGACATGTCTTTTATGGGAAGGGATTTATGTACATAAAACAGTTGGAGATAGACAACTTTAAGTCGTTTGCGAATAAAGTCGATATTCCTATGCTGCAAGGTTTTACAACCATTTCAGGGCCGAACGGCTCAGGAAAGAGCAATATTATCGATAGTATTCTTTTCGCTCTCGGGCTTTCAACAAGCCGTACGCTCCGTGCTGAAAAGCTCTTCCACCTTATATCAACCTACAATAAAAGAAACGAAGCCTTTGTAAAAGTTACTTTCGGCGAAACCGAGGACGGTGATTTTTCTGTGGCAAGGCGCATCAGAAAATCTTCGCAGGGATTTAATAGTATTTACTATCTTGATGACAAGATTGCAACGCTTTCTGATATTCACGCAAAACTTGAAAAATACAACATTACGCCTAACAGTTACAACGTAATGATGCAGGGCGATGTAATGAGTATTACAAACTGTACGCCGGGCGAGCGCCGTAAAATTATTGATGAAATTGCTGGTATTGCAGACTTTGACAGGCGTATAGAACAAGCAACAAATGAGTTGGATACCGTTGAAAAACGTGTAGTTAATTCAACCCTTATTCTTAACGAGGTTAACACCCGTCTTGAACAGCTTAAGGAAGAAAAAGAAGTTGCACTAAAGTATCAAAAGCTTAAGGAAGAAAAAAACGGTTTAGAAAGTCAGATAAATACGGTTAAGTTTTTTGACTTGCGCAGAAATATTGAAAAAGCGCATGAAAATATTCTTGAATTTACCAAAAAGAAAAAGGAAGAAGAATTAAAGTCAAAAGATTTGGAAGAACGGCTTAAACTCATCAAAGAGAAGTATGATGAGATTTCCAAAACAATTACGGAAAAAGGCGAAGGCCATCAGCTTGAATTAAAGCAAAAAGCCGAGGAAATCAAAGGTTCTATTGCGCGGAAAAATTCTTCAATCGTGTTTGCTGACAAACAAATTCAGGATAACCTTAAAACAATTGAGAATACCAAAAACGGTATTGAAGTTCAGCAGGGAAAAATTAAGGATTCAGAGCTGAAAATTTCGCTCAAACAGGATGAGATTAAGGGCATTGAGAAGAATATAGAGGAGCAGAAGGCTGTTCTGCATAAAATTCTTGAAGATATGTCTGGTTTGAATGAAACAGCTGAGAAACATATAGAAAAACGAAATACATTAAGAAAAGAGCTGGAAGCTTTGCAGGATAAGGAAACAAAGCTTATTCAAAAGCAGGCTCCGCTGGAAGCAGATTTGTCAACGAAGAAAAAATCTCTTGAAGATGCAAGGGGTAAATTGGCTGAACTTGAGGCATTCAAAGCGAATTTCTCTGAAACAAAAGCTTCAAAAGAACTTTTGATAGAACAATTAGGTAAAGAACTTGACGATTTCAAAATTATCCTTAAGAACACATTGTATGAATATGATAAGACTAAAAATGAAATCACAGACATGGACTACGACCTTCAAGCTGCACGTAAGAAAATATATCAGCTTGAAGCAGTTAAGCAAGCGAACGAAGATGCTAACCTCGGACGTGCGGTTGATACAGTTATAGGAGCGAACATCAGCGGTGTTCACGCACCTCTTATGAAACTGGGTCAGGTTGACGAAGAGTATTCTACTGCAATGGAAATCGCAGTTGGCGGAAGAATGGCTCACATTGTTGTTGATGATGAGCATGTTGCTTCAACCTGTATTGAACTCTTGAAATCTTCAAACGCCGGCAGAGCAACATTTGTTCCGCTTAACAAAATTGTTAAATGTCCAAGAAGCCTTAGTCTTCCGAAAGATAAGGGTGTAATTGACTTCGCGATTAACCTGATTGACTTTGACGATGAGTATTTGAACGCTTTCTATTATGCAGTCGGCGAAACTCTTGTTGTTGAGGATAGAAGTGTTGCAAACAAATTAATCGGAAAGTATAGAATGGTTACGCTCTCCGGCGACCTGTTTGAAAAATCAGGTTCAATTACGGGCGGTGCTGTTCGTAAAACGGGCTTGAAGTTCGCGCAAAACTCCGACAGTGAAATTGATACGCTTAAATCAAGGCTTAAGGATATGGAATCAAAATATGCAGCTTTGATTTCTAAGCGTTCTTCTCTTGAAGGAAAAATGGAAGATGTCAGAGGTAAATATTCTTCTTCTACGACTGAATTTAACAAGGCGAAACTTGAACTTGCTAACCTAGAAACAAGTTTTGCAAACACACAGCAAAACATTGATGAAAAACAGGAGTTCATTAAAGTTACTGAGCCGGAAATTACGTCAATAGAAAAAACGCTGGACAAGATTGAAGAAGAACATATTGATATTTCTGAAAAAATGACAGATGTTCAGACTTCAATCACAGAAGTAGAAAAGCTTATGAACGATGCTGACCTTAAGGATTTGAAAGAGAAAACAGCCGGAGTCGAAGCTGAGATTAAGCGCTATGAAAAGAATATGGCGGATGCGAATAACGAAATCGAAGGTCTGCACCAGAGAATTGATTTTATAAATACAACAATCAAAACGCATAATGATACGATAGAGCGTTCTCTTGGCGTTAATAAAGATTTGGAGCTTGATAAAGCTAAATTTGCAGAAGAAATTAAAGGTTTGAATGAGCAGCTTGAAGTTCTGGAAATTCAGATTAAGGAGATTACCGACAAGCTGGGTGAACTCTTAAAACAGAGGGATGATATTAACAAAGACCTTGTTGATATTGAAACTCAGAGAAACCTTAAGGCTTCTGATATTGAGAAAATTGCCGAGCAGATAGAATCTTTCAAGGCCAGAAGACGCGAGTTAGAGCCTCAGCTTGAAGAAACAAGAAGTGTTCTTACTGAGGCGGGGGTAAATATTAATGAACTTACGCCTGTTGAGATGTCGATTGAAGAAATTACTTCCCGTATTCAGCGTTTACAAAAGCGTATGGATGATTTGGGCGCTGTTAATATGAAAGCGCTGGAAGATTTTGAAAACGTATCTGCACGCCAGCAGGAACTCCATAGCCAGATTGAAACTTTGAGTCATGAAAGAGAACAAATCTTAGAAAGAATGCGCGGGTATGAGGATTTGAAGAAAGAAACTTTCCTCAAAACTTATAATGTGATTAATGAAAACTTTAAAGATATATTCCACAGGCTTTCTGATGGTGAAGGTACTTTAATTCTGGAAAATGAGGAAAAACCTTTTGAAGGCGGGCTTGATATTGAGGCGCAGCCGAGAGATAAAAAGAAGCAGCGTCTTGCGGGTATGTCGGGCGGAGAAAAGGCTTTAACAGCGCTTTCTTTCGTATTTGCTATTCAAAAGTATATGCCGGCTCCTTTCTATGCGTTTGACGAAGTTGATGCAAGTTTGGATGGTATAAATGTAGAAAAATTAGCGCATATCGTTCAGTCGCAGGCTGAAACGACTCAGTTTATTGTTGTAAGCCACAGAAAACCAATGATTGAATCTGCAAACAGGACAATCGGGGTTACGCAGAAGGAAAAAGGAATTTCAAAGGTTACAGGGGTTAAGCTGAGGGATTAAACTCCTGAATTTGAAGGAGTACTCAAGGGAAGAAACAAATTAAAATACAAATATGGCAGTAAATAATATAGACAGCACGAATATTTTACATCAGCAGGAGAAAAGCTTTGTTCAGGAAGCAGAAGTCGATGGTATAGAAATCCTTGTTAATATGGCAAAACAAGGAAAAATCGACCCGTGGAATGTTGATATTGTTGAGGTTACGGATAAATATCTTATGCACCTTTTCCAATCAAAAGCGCAGAATTTGCGGCTAACCGGCAGAACTTTATTATTTGCAGCTATTCTTTTAAAGCTTAAGTCAAATGTTCTGGAGGGAATTGATGTTCTTGATTTTGAACCTCAGCATCAGGACGAATTTAATTATGATGACGAAATGCCTCTTGACTATGAGGAAGAGTATATTCCGACAAATAATGTGATTTCTATTGACGAAGTTTTGCAGAGAAGAACAAGCGTAAGGCTTAATCATAACCGCGTTGTTACACTGCGTGACTTAATCCGTCAATTGGAATTTTATGAAATGCTTGATAAAAAGCAGTCTTTGAAAAACGCTCACGAGCGTGCAAAAAGACGTGTTCAAAATTATGCAAGACTTTCACCTGATGATATTATTAACCTTGCGCATGATGAGTATATCGAAAACGGGGTTCAGCGGCTGAAAGCTAATCTTTCTGAAATTTTGAGCAGGCAGGATAAGATTGAATTAAATGAACTTACGCTTCTGGGGATGGATAAGATTAGCGCTTATATTTCACTTCTGTTTCTTACAGTTGAAAGTGATTATGATTTGGAGCAGGATGAGTTTTACGGTGATTTATACGTAATTAAGCGTGAGGAAAATCCAGCAGAAGAATTGGATAGAAGTATAAATAATGTACAAAATATTTTAGCGGAGGAAACGAATGGAACAGTTGAAATCCAGAATTGAAGCCGTTTTATTTGTAACCGCAAAAGTGCTTCAAATTAAGGATATTGCAGAAATTCTGGAAGAAGAGCCGGAAAAAGTTGAGGAGGCGCTTCTGGAATTAATTATGGATTACGCTTCCAGAGAAGGAGCGTTAGAAATTGATGACGAGAACGGGTATATTTTACAGGTTAAAGAAGAACATCTTGATATTGTTGAGAAACTTTGTCCTGTTGAGTTAAAACCTCCTGTCTTGAAAACATTGACAGTAATTGCACTGAAAGAACCTATAAGACAGTCGCTGCTTAAAGATTTGCGCGGGTCTAATGCGTATGAACATGTGCAGGAACTTTTGGAAAAGGGGCTTATTTCCAGACATAAGGATAAGAACGGACGCTCTTTTAATATAAAAACAACTCCTAAGTTTGCCGAGTATTTTAAGCTCAAAGGCGATGTCAGAGCGCTGGTTAAGACTCTTAACATAGACAAAGGGGTAAAAGACGATGAAGAAGATGCACGTCAAGCTGCTCCACCGGTTGAAAAAGGGGTAAAAGGCGATGAGGGGTAGAGTTGTTCTCTATTCTCTGCTTGCGGCAGGGCTTGCTGCAGCATTTTATTTTAATAGTAATGCTGATGCTATCTATGCGCAGTTGGGAAACCGTTATTATAAGCAGAACAATATAAAAAAAGCTCAGGAGTTTTACGAAAAATCTTTTGCCCTTGGCAACAAAGACACCGGCGTAAGAGAAATTTATGTAAATTCTATAATTAATTCTCCTCTGGATATTGACGCACAGGAAAAACTTGTCAGGCTTGCAGAGGACAATATTCAAGACGCTGCCTCAATAAAGGCTAAATATTTTTTATATGATTTAAAGCGCGAAATACACAGACAATATCCGTTAAACTATATTAAGCAGGCCCCTTTTAACCAGCAGATTGTCAGATGGAATAAATTTCCTATAACCTACGGATTTAAAAACAGTGCGGGTGTGCCAAGGGAGTTTGTTAACGAAATAAGCAGTGCTTTTTCTGAATGGGAACGGGAAGGCAATGTGATGTTTAGTGAAACAGAGGAAAATCCTAATATTGTCATAAACTTTGTTAAGAACAACAAAAATGAAAGTATGGAATACGGAAAAAAGTATGTGGTAGCTTATACAGAGCCTAAAATTTCCGGTGATATTCTAGAAGGTATGAGTATTAATTTTTATATTCAGGATCCTGAAGGCAAAAATTTTACACGAAACCAAATTTACAATACAGCATTGCATGAAATCTTTCATGCGCTCGGTTTTATGGGCCACAGCTTTGACCCTGATAATATAATGTATCTAGCAAAAGACAATAATGCTATCGCAAATGATACGCGTGAATCGCTGACAGAAGCAGATACAAGCACGCTGCAGCTTCTTTACAAAATAAAACCGGATGTGACAAATTCTGCTGAGCTTAAAAGCGAATATGTTCCATATCTTGTGCTCGGCGATGACGAAGAACTAAATTCTTCAAAAGCAAGAGAAGCAAAAAATTATATTTACCACGCTCCGACACTTCCGAGCGGGTATATAGATCTTGCAGAAAGCCTTGTTGCAGAGAAACGTTATCCGGAAGCCATAAGAAATTTGGAAAAAGCTCTTAGTCTTGCTGATACAGACGATATGAGGTACATAATTTATTATAACCTTGCAGTTTCTTATTCTTATATAAGCCATACGGAAATGGCGGTAGATTATTTAAGTAAAGCGATGGAAATACAAGACAATGAAGAACTTCATCTATTAAAAGCGGAGATTTTGAAAAATACTGATAAAGAAACGGCCAAAAAAGAGTATGCATATTTGATAAAGATTTCTCCTGATAATCCGGATTATACGACAAAGCTTGCGAATATGTATATCAAAGAATATGATTATTTGAAAGCCCGAAAGATTTTGAAAGATTTTCTGAAACGCAATCCACAGTATAAAAAAGATGCACGATTTTCTCCATACGGGATATTGCTCTTCTAGATATTTTATGATACTTTTCAGATATGAAAGTAAATTCTGTAAACCGAAATTCAATTATCACGCCTAAATCAACAGGTTATGCAGCGACTACAGCGCTTGGACTTGCAGTATGGAGCGGTGTGAGTAAAAATAAGACTTTCAGAAAGCAGCATAAACCGCTTGCTTATATAACAGCAGTATTAACGGCGATACATATAGGTTTGATAGAATATTACCATCATAAATACAAAAAAATGTAACAAATTACACTTATTCAACTGTCGGATTGTTACATTTTTTTATTCTTTATTATACAATAATTTTAGGGTTAAAAACACTAGAGGTAGAAATGTTCAACGAAATTAAAACTCACGAAATCACTGTCGATATTGTAATTTTAACAATAAAAGACGATGCACTTCAAGTTTTGCTGGTAAAACGTAACAACGAACCTTTCAAAGATAAATGGGCAATACCGGGCGGTTATGTAAGAATGTCCGAAAACTTAGACGAAGCAGCAATGCGTGTTCTTAAAGAAAAAACCAATGTCGATAATATTTATCTTGAACAGCTTTATACATTCGGTGACCCTTTAAGACATCCGGTTTCCAGAGTAATAACCTGTGCTTATTTCGCATTAATAAGAGCCGAAGATTTTAATGTTGTTACAACAGCAGAGCTCTCATGGCATAAGGTTTCAGATTTACCGCCTCTGGCTTTCGACCACAAAGAAATTATACAATATTCTCTTAAACGTACAAGAGAACGTTTGGAAATGTGTCCGGTAGCATATCAGCTATTGAACGAAAAATTCACGCTTACTGAAATGCAAAAAGCTTATGAAATGATTATGGAAAAGAAACTTGATAAGCGGAATTTTAGAAAAAAAGTAATTACAACAGACGGATTAAGAGAGCTGAACGAGTTCTCTAAATCATCGTCCAAGCGTCCTGCAAGATTATATACATTTGATAATATTAAATTAAATTCGAAAAGGGCGCACTTTATTAAAAAGGAGACTAAATGTTAACAATTGTTGGAGCAATAGAAGTTATTTCAGCATTACTATTAATAGTATTGATACTTATGCATTCACCAAAAGGCGACGGCATTGCAGGGATAGGAAATGCTGCTCAGATGTTTACTTCTCAAAAGAGTGCAGAAAAAGGGCTCAATAAATTAACCGGAATTGTTGCCGGAATATTTGTTCTTTGTGTATTTCTTTTAGGATTTGGCATTATTAAGTAAATGGATGAAATTTTCGCCAGAAATGTTTTATATTGGGGAGATGAAGCACAAAAAATTATAGCTTCATCTCATATTGCTGTATTTGGCCTTGGCGGAGTCGGAGGATTTTGTGCAGAAGCTCTTGCCAGAAGCGGAGTTGGCGAACTTACTCTGGTAGATTTTGACAAAGTTTCTAAAAGTAATATCAACCGGCAGATTATTGCTCTCAATTCTACCGTTGGAATGTATAAGACCGAATTGTTTGAAATAAGGCTTAGAGATATAAATCCGGATATAAAGCTGCATTTAATTAATGATTTTTATCTGGAAGATTTTGATTTTAGCGGGATAAACTATACAGCTGATGCAATTGATACAATGCGTTCAAAGGTTAACCTTCTTGTGAAATGTTTGGAAAATAATGTAAGAGTGATATCTTCTATGGGGGCCGGAAACAGAATCAATCCTGAAAAACTCTACATATCCGATATTTCTGAAATTCACGATAAGAAAGCTCCTTTTGTATCTAATATTATTTATCAGTTAAAGAAAAAGGGGATAACATCCGGTATAACTGTTGTAACAAGTGACGAAAAACCATTTGTTCAGGAAAAGATTTCTGAAATAGAAAATATTAGAACTCAGAGTGGCGAGGTGGTACAATTTAATAAGATAATTCCTTCGTCTACGCCTTTTGTTGCGTCTTGTGCAGGAATTTTTATGGCCTCAAAGATTATTAATGATTTAATCGGGAGATAGAAATATGTATACAATAAAAGAAGTAGCTGATAAAATGGAGATTTCAGAGCATACGCTTAGATTTTGGGCAAAAAGCGGATTTTTCCCTTTCATAAAACGAAATGAGAATAATATAAGGCTTTTTTCAGAGGATGATTTGAACTGGGTTAAAATAGTCAAGTGCCTTCGTTCGATAGGTACAGAAACAAAGCTTGTAAAAAGATATATTGATTTATGTATAATCGGGGATTCTACAATTCCCGAGCGCTATGAAATTATAAAAACAACAAAAGAAAAGGCTTTGCAGCAGATGGAAGAACTGAAAGTCCAGCTTGATTTACTCAATTATAAAGAAGCTCATTATAAAAATTTGATTAAAAATAATCTGGGTGACAGCTGGAATCCTATGAACATGACAAAGTCAGATGAAGTTGCTGTTTAGTTAAAAATCCTGCAATCACATGATTGACATACTATGCGTAAGATTTTACCATATTTCTATATAACTTGTGGGAATTGGAGATTGGCATGAATTTTAAACTTACGCGTAAACAATTAGCTGTAATAATTTTGCTTATTATAATTGTTCCGATTATTTACAATAAAACATCAGGTTTTATTATCGGTGTGCTTCAAAAACAGGCAATGAGAATGCCTAAGGAGGTTGTTGTTGACAACCCTCATATGGAGCAGGTTAATGTATCTGCAGAGTCAACCGGCAGAGTTGAAGCTCAATATTCAATTGATGTAATTGCAAGAGTTTCAGGTTTCTTGTTGAAAAAGTATTTTAAAGAAGGTGATTTTGTTAAAAAAGGTCAGCTTCTTTTTCAAATTGACCCTAGAGAGTATCAACTTTCTGTGAATAATTCCAGAGCTGCCGTTAATCAGTATCAGGCACTTTATACTAATGCACAGCAAGAATGGCACAGGGCAAATGCTCTTGTCAAAGAAGATTTAATCAGCCGTTCAGATGTTGATTCAAGTCTTGCTGCCAGAAATCAGAATAGGGCGCTTCTGGACTCAGCTAACCAGCAGCTTGAGCTTGCAAAAGTTAATCTCAGTTACACATCAATCCGTTCTCCAATAGATGGAAGAATAGGTAAAGTAAATATTACAGAGGGTAACTATGTAACTGCAACTTCAGGTTCGCTTGTAAATGTTGCAAGTGTTTCGCCTGTTTATGTTTCTTTCAGCCTTAAGGGGGATGATTTTGTAAAACTTCTTAAAGCAAGTGATAAATTTAAAGATGTGGAGGTTAAAGTCCAGTTTGGAGATGGAAGCTGGTATGACAAAGTTGGAACTGTAAATTTTGTAGACAATAAGATTGATAAAGATTCAGGTTCTGTACAGATGAGAGCTACTTTTGATAATGAAAAAGGGTGGCTTGTTCCCGGTGCTTATATGAAAGTTAAGTTAACAGCGCCTAAGACTGTTGAATTTATGACAGTTCCTCAAGCTTGTGCGAAAGGTGATGCAATGAGCGGATACTATGTTTGGGCCGTTCAGGATAATAAAGCTGTCAGAAAAGACATAAAAGTTTCTGATGATATTAATAACAACTGGATAGTCGAGGATGGTTTGAATAAATCTGATGTGATAGTTGTTTCAGGTATCCAGAATGTTGCCGCAGAAGGTCAAAAATTAAAGATTATAACAAATCAGAGTGAAAAATAATGAAAAAAATATTTGATAAAGAAAAACTGTTCTTTTTTATAAGAAAACCAAGGTTTGCACTTGTAATTTCTGTATGTATTGTAATTCTCGGTATAATTTCTATATTGAGTTTGAAACAGGAGAGCTATCCGGATGTAACACCTCCGCAGGTAAATGTTTCAGCCTCTTACCAGGGAGCGAGTGCAGAAGTAATAGAGTCATCTGTGGCTACAGTACTTGAAAATAAGCTTAACGGTGTAGAAAATCTTTCGTATATGACATCAACATCATATGATGGAAGTTATTCTCTAACTTTGTACTTTAAAGTAGGTTCAGATAAAAATATTAACCTGATGAACGTTCAGAACCGTATACAGCAGGTTCAGTCACAATTGCCGGAAGATGTTCAGAGAACCGGTGTTACTGCTGTAAGCAAAACTGCCGGTGCAGGTGCAGTAATTCTTACGCTTTATCCGGAATCAGGAAACTGGAGCCAGCTTGATTTAACAAATTACGGTTCAATCTATATTAAAGATGAACTGAAACGTGTAGACGGAGTTGCTGATGTAAACGTATTCGGTGCAGGTAATTATTCAATGAGAATATGGCTTGACCCTCAGAAAATGGCCGGCCTTAATGTATCTGTAAGTGAAGTGAAAACGGCAATTGCTAACCAGAATACTCAAGTTACAGCCGGTGCACTGGGACAACTTCCGACTGATGAGAAAAATGCTTTACAAATTACACTTAAAACAAAAGGCCGTCTGGACGATGTAAAAGAATTTGAAAATATTATTATACGCTCAAATACTGACGGCTCTAATGTAAGAATTAAAGATATAGCAAGGGTTGAATTAGGGGCTGAATCTTATTCTAACCTAGGGCTTGTTAATGGAAAGCCTTCTGCTGTTGTAGTTATTTCACAGCTTCCTGACGCTAACGTTATAAACCTTTCTAAGGCAGTTAAAGCTAAGGTTGAAGAATTAAATTCAAAAATGACTAATGGCATAAAAATTATGTATGTTAAAGATGATGCCGAATATATTCAAGAATCAATGAAGGAAGTAGAGTTTACAATTCTGCTTACAGGCTTTATTGTAGTAATTATTATTTACCTGTTCTTAGGCGATGCAATGGCAACGCTCGTACCTTGTGTAACCATTCCTGTATCGTTGATTGGCACCTTCTTTGTACTGAAAGCGATGGGAATGTCAATTAACCTGCTGACATTATTTGCAATGGTACTGGCTGTCGGTGTTGTAGTTGACGATGCTATTGTTGTTATTGAAAACGTTAAACGCCATATAGAGGAAGGAAAATCGGCTATAATTGCTACACAGCTTACAATGGAAGAAGTCGGCTCTTCTCTTGTTGCAATGGCAATGGTATTGATGGCTGTATTTGTGCCGATTATATTTATGGGCGGTATGACCGGAGTTATGTATAAACAGTTTGCTGTTTGTATTGCTGTGTCTATTGCGTTCTCGGCAATATGTGCGCTTTCGCTTTCACCTGCAATGTGTGCACATTTCCTCGGACATCAAAAAGAAGGTGAAAAAGGAAATAAACATCCTTATATTAAGAAAATAATGGATGAAGCAGCTTTAATTGTGGCTAAATTTAATGAAATGTTTGCTAAGCTGGAAGATTTCTACATGGAATATGTGACAAAATTTGTTTACAACAAAAAGCTTACAGCAATTTTCTATGCAGTAATTGTTATATTAACCCTTTTCTCTTTCAAAATTATTTCAACAGGTTTTATTCCGGATGAAGATCAGGGGATATTACTTGCGCAGATTACACTTCCTGACGGTGCATCTTTATCAAGAACAGAAGAAGTGTCAAGAAAGTTTGTTGACCAGATTAAAGATATTGACGGAATTAATAAAGAAAAGCTTACGGTATTTGGCGGTAACGGATCTGTTAATCAGTCTACTGTAATTATACAGCTTGATGAGTATGCAGAAAGAAAAGTCAGCCCTGTTAGCTGGGTAATAAGAAAAATAAAAGGTCAGGCTACAGACTTATCTCATACTGCTATTTTGAATAAAATAAGGGCGGTAGCAGCAAATACTAAAGAAGCATCAATTGTTTCTTTTTCACCGCCTGCAATCAGCGGTATGAGTATGATGGGCGGTTTTGAATTCCAGATGCTTTCAAAGGGTGAATATACTCCTCAGGAGCTGGAAGTATGGGCAAACAAACTTATTGCCGCTGCAAACCAGAACTCTTCTTTATCCAGTGTTTACACATCTTTTCAGGCTAATGTTCCGCAGTATATAGTAGAAATCGACTATGAAAAAGCTATGGCCCAGAGTGTTGATTTGCAGGAACTCTATTCAACTTTAGCTTCAATGCTCGGTACATACTATGTTAACGACTTTAATAAGTACGATAGAGTATTCAAAGTACAATTGCAGGCAGACAGCCGTTTTAGAGATAAAGCATCTGATTTGTCAGGAATTTATGTAAAAAATAAAAACGGGG
Organism: Candidatus Gastranaerophilales bacterium; assembly: GCA_900552525.1. Lineage (GTDB taxonomy): Bacteria > Cyanobacteriota > Vampirovibrionia > Gastranaerophilales > Gastranaerophilaceae > CAG-196. The sequence goes on from UNSK01000002.1 coordinate 88,304, forward strand.
TAATGGTTCCTGTTCTCTCAATAATTAAATTGAAGCAGGCAATCGGTACAGCCTCTATTACCCGTTTTAACCAGTACAAGTCAATTCAAATTCAAGGCCAGCAGGCTGCCGGAAAGAGTTCCGGAGATGCAATGAATGCAATGGAAGATACTGCCTCAAGTATTCTTCCGGCAGACATCAGTTATGATTGGTCAGGTACATCAGCACAGGAACGTGAAGCTTCCGGTCAGACTGCTATGATAGTTGGTATGGCGCTTGTATTCGTATACTTATTCCTCGTAGCTCTTTATGAAAGCTATACCATTCCGATTGCAGTACTTTTGATTTCTCCTATTGCAGCTCTTGGAGCCTTGATATTTCAGCTTATGATAAATCAGGCGTTTGATATTTATTCTCAGGTTGGTATGATAACGTTGGTTGGTCTTGCTGCAAAACAATCAATTTTGATTGTTGAATTTGCAAAAGAAGAACACGAAAGACATGGACTCTCTGTTAAAGATGCTGCAATAAAGGCTGCAAAACTAAGATTCAGGGCAATTATGATGACAGAACTTGCATTTATTATAGGTGTAATGCCTATGATTTTTGCAAGCGGTGCAGGTGCAAATTCAAGAATTTCTGTAGGTTCTACAGTTCTAGGCGGTATGATGGCAGCTGCAACTCTGGGGGCAGTTTTAACTCCGGCGTTCTATGTAATTGTTCAGGAATTTGTAGATTTGTTCCCTAAGAAAGAAATTACCGAAAAGGATTTGGAGATTTAAGATGAAAAAGATTTTAAATATACTGCTGATATGTTCACTTCTCGGAGTTTCACAGACTTCTGTTATTGCAAAAAATAAGAAGGAAAAAGTTAAAAATTCCGATAAGATAGAAATTGTAAAGCCGGAAAAGCAAAAAGTAAACAAACGTCAGGAGCGCAAGAAAAATGCAAGCGTTCAAAGAGCTCAGAAAAGTACTTCCAAAGAAGCTAAAGGAATGTATGAAACCAAGTTTCCTGCGATTACAAGCCAGATAGAATATGCAGATATGAACGGCGAGGTAACTTTAAGCGACTGTATAAAACTTGCTATAACACATCACCCGACAATAATGTCTGCTATCAGTAATTCCGAAATCTACAAAACAAAAATCGGTCAGGCCTGGTCTAATTACTTTCCAACAGTTGGTGCAGGCGTAAGCTATTCCAGAAATGATATGCTTATGTCAACAATGCCTGCAAATATGTCAAGGATGATGCAGCAGAAGTATAATATGTTCTATGCTCCGACACTTTCTGCTAATATGCTTTTATTTGATTTTGGTAAAACAAAAGCAAATGCTGATATGGCAAAAAGAAATTATGAAGCTTCAAGATATGATGCTGAATCAAGTATTGAAACAGTTATTTATAATGTAAAGGTTGCATATTACAATATGGTTTTTGCAGAAATTCAAAAATCTGTATATGAAGAAACCGTAAAAGATTTCGAACTCCAGTTAAAACAGGCAAAAGCTTATTACCAGATTGGTAAAAAGGCAAAGATTGATGTTACAACAGCCGAATATAACCTCGGGAATGCAAAAGTAAATCTTATTAAAGCAAAGAATACTCTTGAACTTGCAGCAGTAGAACTTGCTAACGCAGTTGGTATTCCGGAGCTTGAGGGTGTAATTTTAAAAGACAAACTTAACAATAAAAAATATGAGGTGAATTTCCCGGAACTGCTCAAAACGGCAAATGAGTCACGTCCGGCCCTTCTTGCGGCTAAAAAATCAATGGATGCAGCAGAGTTGAACGTAAGGAGTGCAAAACGTGCGTTTACTCCTGATGTAAGCGGTTTTGCAGGATATGACCATGGCGGGCGCCAGATTAACAGCGATTACGGTTATCAGGTCGGTGTTCAGTTAAATTATTCAAATCTTAACCTTATGCTTCTAAAAAAACAGGTGGATGAGGCAAAGGCTACTTATAATAAGTATGTTGCAGATTATGAACAGCAGAAACAAAATGTTTATCTGGAAGTCAAGAGCGCATATATAAGCCTTCTAAATTCTCATGACAGTCTGGATGTTTCTAAGCTTGCACTGCAGCAGGCTCAAGAAAGACAATATCTTGCTTTCAGAAGATATCAGGTCGGCTTGGGCGATGCCATAGAGTTTAAGGATTCTGAAAATACATATTTAAATGCACAATTGGATTATTACAACAATCTGCTTAATTATAATATCAATGCAGCAGAGCTTGAACGTGTAATCGGTGCACCTATTAAAGAATCAGATATCGATTTGTAAGGCAGGTTCTCTATGACAGAAGAAATTTTTGCTCTCAGAAATTATGCGCATCTTGGCGATGCTGTGTGGGAAATTTTTGTAAGAGAATACGTTATTTATAAGACATCTAATTCAAAAATTCTTCATAAAATGACAACAGACAGGGTAAATGCCTCCTTTCAAGCAGAAATGCTGCATTTTATTTCAGAAGATTTGACAGAAGAAGAACATGAATTAGCAAGACGCGGAAGAAATCTTCCTATACCAGTTGCAAGACGCGCTATTCAGAATGTTTACAGGCCGTCAACAGCTTTTGAAGTTCTTATCGGATACTGGTATCTGCATGATAAAGAACGCTTAAACTTCTTCTATAACAAAATAAAAAACGAAACAGAATATTTTACTTAAGCCCCAGCTCGCTGTCTATGCGTTCGGAATATTCCTGTAATATTGAGTTATCCGGACACTCGGCAAACAAATGTTTTAATTCCTGTTTTGCAAGTGCAAGATAGCCGGTATCGTACAAAATTATTACTTTAAGCAGGTTTGCCTCAAATAAATTATCCGGAAGTTCCTCCAGCGCTCTTTTGTAATGTTTTTCTGAATAGTACAAATTCGCAAGAGCAAAATGGTAATTAGGATTTTGCGGATTTAAAGAAATCGCAAGATTATAATACCGCTTTGCATACATTGTGTCGCCCTGCTTAAAATACATATTAGCAAGATTATAAAAATATTTATCATTATCAGCATCAAGCTTAATAGCTTTTTGGATATACCGGCATGCTTCTTTGTAATTTCCTTTGTAATCTTCCAGAAGCCCGAGAAAGTTTAACAATTCTGCATTTTCATCGTTTTCAGAAATCTTTGCGGCAAGTTCAAGACACAAGTCTTTTTTCCCCTGAGCATAATAGACTTGTCCGAGCAATAGCAGTATATCTTGATTTCCCAGTTCCTCTGCAATTGCCTTTTCCAGTAGTTCCTGTGCTTTAGCAAACTCCTTCTTGTAAAATAAAGCCTTTGCCTGTTCAAAGTATATGGAAGAGTTTGGGTTTTCTACGTTATATTCAAAAATTTCGTCAAACCTGCCTTGCATGTTTAAAAGTCTGAATATTTGGGCTAAATCATTGCTATTATGTGAAACACAATAGATATTTTTTGCAGTTTGTTCTGCTTCTGCTAGCGCGTTTCTATCAATAAATATTTTTTCCAGAAGTTTAAGAGCGGTGATATGTTCCGGAACTCTGTCCAGAATTTGTTCAATATAGTTGAGAGCTCTTTCTTCATTCTGCATTCTGTAATATAAATCTGCAATTTCAAACAGTAATTCCGTGCTTGTATTATCCTCTTCAAGCGCTTTATAGAAAACTTCAATTGCGTGTTTATAATGTCCTCTGTCTTTTAAGGCAAAGCCTTCTTGTAATAAAATTTTAATCATGTTTTTTCAGCTTCATAAATCGTGTAACGATTTCTTTCTCTTCTTTTGTTTCATCAGGTTTTGTATTAATAATAACCAGAACTTCATCTTCTCCGGACATCTTGAGATTATTTCTAGCGATTGCTTCCAGCCCGGTAACATTAGAAAAATTCTTAATATTATCCTGAAGCTGTTCATTCAAAGCTTTTGCAGCGTTTCTTGTCTTTGTAATCTGAACAATTTTAGCTTTGTAAGATACAATTTTTGATATGTTCAACACTGCACTGATGGTTATTTGTACCAGACATAACAAAAGCACCACCGTCAAAAAAGAGTAATAAAAACCGTTAGAAGAAGATGAAGCCTTGACCGGCTTTCTCTCATCGGCTCTTTTATTATTCCTGTTGATAACTCTTTTAGGCCGTCTTTGCTCTTGTTTGTATCTCATCATAAATCAATTATATAAAATTTTCGGGTTAATTACAACTTAAATCCGGTACTAAAACTAACAGCTGAACTTCTGCTTCCATTAGAATAATATGATTCTGCGACCCCGAGTTCAAATTTTAAAGATTCAGCATATTTTTTTAATGCAGGACTGTAAACCAGTGTTATTTCATTTTTGTTTTTAGGTGCGTTTACATAATTTGTAAACGCATTTTTCAAAGTAAGCTTATCGGTGATATGCCATTCTGGTGTAACTCTTACTGTACCGTACTGAGTGCCGATATCTTGAGATGCACTTTGTTTGAAGGTTGTATCAAGAGAAAAATATTTAGGAGCATCATATCTCAAAAAGATTCCTGTTGTAGATTCCATTTGAGAAAATGATAATTCTTCACCCCACAGAGTTCCGTATGTTATGCCGTGTGCGGTTTCAGACAGAGAACCGCTTAGAGGAAGTATATCCTTCAAATTATTTCTTGTTACTGACGCCCTTGCAAGGGCGCTCCTGGGCGTGTTTGTATTTGATGTAATATTGAGAATTTTTATCGGAATAGTGACCGAACGCTGTGGTATATTAACCTTCGGTTTTTCAATAGTTTCATCAAGATAAATTGTTTCTACCGGATTGTCATCATACTCAACCTGCCCTTGAAGCTTGTATGTTTCTTTCACCTGTTCTTCTGCGAGTACAGGTGTTAGACCAACAAATATTAAGGCTATGATGAAAAATAATCTGGACATACTTATATTCTAGATTAAATAAATATTCTTTTCAATTAATTTTTTAGCCGGCTGGAGAATGTTTTTTTTGTTTATCTAAGAGATAAATAATTTATTATGTTAGAGAGAGGTTAATTATGAAAAAAAGTTGTTTTATTCTTATTTTAGGTCTGTTTTTATCAATAAATTATGCTCACGCAGAAGGCGGTACAATTGCAGTAGTTGATTTGCAGAAGATTGTTAGCAATTCAGCACAGGTTAAACAATTAAAACAGGAACATGCTAAGAAAATGGATGAGTTAAACAAGATTATTGTTAATGCAAGAGGAGAAATTTCTAACGAAACTGACAGCGCAAAGATTTTACAATTAGAAGAAAAATATACAAAAGAATTTAATACAAAAAAATCTGCTCTTGAAAAAGATTATAATGCAAGACTTAATGCAATTGAAAAAAGTATAAAGGATGAAATTGCCAAAAAGGCTCAAGCAGATAAATACGATTATGTATTTGCAAAAAGTGTTCTTTTATACGGCGGAAAAGACATAACCAATGAAATAAAAATAAAGTAATTTAAATTCAAGCTCAAATTCATTACCCCCCCCCTTGTACTTTTAAATAGTTTTGTATTATAATGTTGTTATCAAAGCTTATGGAGTACAATGTTATGCAAAAGAAAATTTTGATTTCATTAGGTTTAATTGCAATGATAGGCTTAACTACTGTGCAGGCAATGGCTAATTCGACTATTTATACAGACGAATTGGGCAGAATGCATTTCTTAGGTAAAGATCCTGAAGCAAAAACTCTTCAAAAAGTTGAAGACTACTCTAATCCTGAAGAAAAGGATGTTACAAATGCTTCTTACGGACTTAGAAATATCGATAGATATGATGCTGAAAGATATTACAATGTAAATGAAACCAAAGTTAAATCTTCAACTCCGGACGCTGAGGGTAAGTCTAACAAGTCAAAAGCTACATATACCTCAACAAAAGGGGCTATGGATGCTTCTAACCCTTATGAATATGGCGGAACAAACGTTAAACCGAAAGACCCGTTGGATTTAAATGACGGAAATACCGGCAAACGTTTCTGGCAAATTTGGTAATAAATATTCCCGGATCGTCTAGCGGCAGGACTGAAGATTCTGGCTCTTCCAACAGTGGTTCGAATCCATTTCCGGGAGTTTTTTATTGTAAAAACAAGAGCAGGAATAAATCCTGCTCTTGTTTTGAGTAAAAGTTTTGAGAGTATGGATGAGAACCACCACAAGGCGTGAGCCTTGTTTTATGGTTCGAGCGCGAACGAGCGGAGGCTGGAGTGTTTTGTTGAGTGATGAAATCACGATATCGAAACACGGAATTGCCGTTCAACGCGAGTGAGCAAGACAATCCTTTTCCGGGAGTTTTTTACAAAGTTTAAAAAAGACCTCAACGGAGGTCTTTTTTATTGCTTCGAATATTTATAAGCTTTTGTTTCAGTGCAGAATTAATAACTTCCAGCTTTTTATTAAATGCAAGAAATTTTTCAACCTTATATGCCCTGTCATTAATATCATCAATTGTAGTGCTTTTGCCGTGTGTAGATATGTTGTATGCAAGCTTTTCTTCTTCAATGAGCCGCTTTAAAGTCGACAGGATATGGATTTGTTTATATTCATTTACTTTGTAATTTTTAAATAATTCTAATAATTTGTTTTTATATTTGTTTTGAAAGTAAAATGCAGGAAATATACTAAGATTTGTGCGCTCTTCTAACAAAAACCTCATATCTTCAAGAAATTCTCCGTTTCGAGCCATAAAATCTCTTATATCATTATTTTTAAAAGCATTACCTCTAACACTTTGTGAAATTATATGACAGGTTTCATGTTTTATTGACTCAATATTATCGGTATTTTTTTCTATCATTAACGGCCTGAAATAATCAAGAATATTTACTAGTATGTTTTTACTTTTTCTTGGTTTCAGACGCATAATATAACAATCTGCTTCGCGTCTTGTTGCTGCATCAGTGCCGGCTTCTTTTGAACTAACTCTGCCAATATTAATTTTCAGCCCCGGAAATAGCTCAGAAAAAAGAGCTATAAGCTCCTTTTTCTTAATAAAATTTTTTTGATTATTTATCTGCAGGTAAGTATCAAAATTTTCGCAAAAAGTTCTGGCAGTTCTATCAATAAATTCTAGTTTTTCTTTTTTTGTTCCAGAATAAGGTATAGTGATATTGGTTTTAGCTTTGCAAACTATAGGTTTGAACATTTTTAAAACCTATTAAATATGTTGTTAAAACGTTTCTTTGTATCAGAACCGAGCTCAATACCTTCTTCTTTTTTCGACTTCATTATTTCGTGAAGCCATTCTCTATAAGGTTTAGAACCGCTAAATGCTTCTGCAACATTACGAAAATGCTTGTCTTCTGCGGATATAATATCTTTTTGTGTTAGTAAGTCTAGCTTCGGCAGTAAATCTTTAGCAAAGAATGATGTTTCTTTTTCCATAACAGGAGCGTTGTCACTGGTTCCGAATACTTTGTTAAATAATCTGAGTGAAAACTTTTTAACGTTTCTGTTATCCTGAGTTCGTACAGAGGTGTAAAAAATATCAACAACACTATTCTTATCTCCCATTGGAGCTAATTTTTGTGTAATTTCATTAAGCTTTTCTGGATTTTTAGCGAGTAATGACTTAATTTGTCCGCCGGGTACAGCTTTAAAAGAAACATTATTATTTAACTGCATTTAAATTCTCCTTACCTTGATATATAAGTATGTGAAAATTTTTTTTGCTAGTTTTGTTACAAAAGTTAACCCTTACTGCTTGTTATATCCGATAGGTTTTCTCGTATTACTTTTCCTGTCTTTCATAAAATCATCAATGGCTTTGTCAAAATCTTCCTTTTCGATTTTAAAATCTTTTAAATCATTAGAATTAAAAGTTTTGTTTTCCATTTTTGTGAAAATTCCTGCACGAACATATCCATTGTTGTGCGCATCATTGACAATATGCTTAATATCTGCACCTGTTGCTTTCAGAGAGTGAAGCTTACTCAATAATTCTTCTGTATTAATATTTTCATCAAGCGTTTTTTTCTTAGTATGAACTTTGAAAATCTCTCTTAGGGCATCCATATCGGGCTCTTTAACTTCGTAATGTTTCCCAAAACGGCCGGAACGAATTATTGCTTTATCAAGGGCTGCGTAATTATTTGTAGCACCAATTACAAAAACGCTGTCGCCTTCATTATCAATATCAGTCATAAGTGTTAAAATTTGATTTACAACTTTATTCCCGTATTCATCTTTACTATCTCTGCTTCTTGCAACAGCATCAAATTCATCAAGGAAAATAATAGTAGGCTGATTTTCTTTTGCTTCTGTAAAAAGGCTTCTCCAGTTAGCTTCTGATTCGCCAACCCATTTTGACTCTAGGTCAAGACCGTTGAGGCTTATAAAATTTGCACCGGCTTCATTTGCAAGTGCTCTTGCAATATGTGTTTTACCGGTTCCCGGAGGTCCGTATAAGATAAAACCACGGTTAAGCTCCATGTTCTCATAAGCATCCGGATAATGAAGCGGATAAATGATATCTTTTTTTAGAGTATCTTTAAGTTCCTGATATCCTCCAACTTCGGCAAATGTTACAGCAGATGTTCCTTTGTGGTCGGTTTTCATCAACTTTGATAATGTTTTTTTGTTGAGTGTTTCAAGGTTTTGTTTAACCTCTTTCTCATAGTCAAATGCACGTGCGAAATTTTTTCTATACATGCTTAAATTTGTTTTTGGCTCATCTTTAATTTTTAGCAAATTCCCATCAACAGAAAGTACATCTTCAGGAATAACATAAAAACTTTCCTGAGGTTTTAGCGGATAAGTTTTATTACCGCTTATCAGAGGAATTTCAAAATCATTAAGGTTAATAACTTCAGTATCTCCACTGCTGTTTTTTATAAACCCGAGAGAACCGCCGATTTTGTCATCAGCAATATAGAAACTTCGTTTAATTGCATTTTGGACAAGGTTGGCATTTTTGTACATTTTTTTAGCGCAATCCTGTAAATTCTTGCCGACAAGGATTAAATCTCCAAGCCTGAAGTTTTGAAAGAGCGAGGCAAGCCTGTCTTCAAGAGGAATTTGTTTGATGAGTTCCAGAGAGGTATTTGGCACACCTCTAAAATTTATTCTAACCTGATTGTAGTTTTGGTTCAGAATGCTTAAGTCTGTAATGCGGGCGCTGTTGGCAGACTTATGTGTTAGTTTCTTTGTCTGGAAACTGTTGTAGTTCGGATAATTTGTTTCTCTAATCGGGTTAATTCTCATCTAATCCTCCTTTAAATAACAAAAAGAGCTTGTAAATTTCTTCAGAATTTACAAGCTCTTAAACTATATATAGATTTTTTAACTAACCTGTAAATTCACATTTTTGCAGCATAGCATGACCACCGAATTATTAATTCGGATGTTCTTGATACACATATGTAGTGAATTCAGTACAGGCATTTTTTCTCCAATGAATAATTGTAACTTATACACTATATAGTATGTTTTAAAATCTGTCAATAGCCGTACTTAATATTATTTAAAATAAGCCTAGAAAATAATGCATAATATAGTTACAACAGCTGACAATAAAATAAGCCCGTAGCCAATACACTGGTTGTATTCCATCAGTTCCTGACCGTTGGCATCTTTATATTTGTCTAAACTAATCATAACAAAATCAATAAGACTCCATATTCCGCATCCGCCAAGAGTAAGCAGTTGCAAAATACCTAAGCCTATATACCCGGTATAAAATCTATGAGCTCCCAATAACCCCAAAAATAAGCATAATAGTTCAGTTACTAAAAAAGATTTTCTTTCCATAATTTCCTCTCTTTCATACAAAAAAAATATTTTTTTTAACACTATAGAATTAAATCATATTTAATATGTATTTATAACCCCCATTTAATGTATATTTATATAGATGTATTTGTATATATAAATACATTAAAATTTTTATATGCGCTATGAAGAATTATGTTTAAATATTGGTTTGAAAATTAAATTTTTCCGGCAGCAGCGTCACATGACGCAGGCCATTTTCGCCGAGAAATTAAATATGGATGTGCGTTATTTAAGCGATATAGAGAGGGGCAAAAAAAATATGACTCTGAAAACTATATATAAAATTTCCTCTATTTTAAACATAAATCCAATAGAGTTATTCGTTTATACAAGAGCAAATCAAGAGATTAATGATTAATTAACTCTTATGTTTTAAGTATTTTTCAAAACTCTTATCTTCAACTTTGTATCCGCAGCCTTCATGAAGTTTTCCCGGATAAGAAATTTTTTTTGCAGGATAATTGCGGCACATACGCAGACGTTTATCATAAACAGAGCAAAGTCCTTCTTCTGTGACATATTTACAGGCAAAAATGAGATTTCCTGCCTCATCCTTTCCTCTGATATAAAATCTTTTATATGCAGGAAAAAGAAACTGCATTATCTTAAAATCTGTTGTAGTGTAAGTGTCAAAACTATACATATATCTGCAGCATTTGCCGCATTTAAGGCATTTACCGGTGATTTTATATTCCATTTTTTCTGGTACAAAATATGATAATAATTCATTCTTTAAAATTGTCAAAAAACTTAACATTATATTGAAAAACACTCCGCCCTGTTATTTCTTTGTTAGAATAATATCATGGTACTAAGATTGAGAGATAAAATCAATAAAGGATAATTTTATGGGAAATTACAATATTCCAAAAAATAGAAAAAAGAAATATTCTTCTAAACGCGTAACAGTTGATAATCCATTTTTAAAACTAATCGCAGGACTCATTGTTTTTGGCCTTGGGGTCATGCTTGCAGGCTTGATAGCTTTGAAGCTCTATTTGACATCACTGCCTCCAATAAAAAATTTGAATACGCTTAAACCAAATATTGTTACGACCTTCTGTGCAGGTGATGGCGAAGTTATTAAGACATTCGCAGCTTATACATATTCAAACGTTGAGTTGAAAGAAGTCCCTGAAACACTTGTAAAAGCGCTTATTGCGACGGAAGATAAAAATTTCTATAAACATCCTGGATATGATATGGTAGGTCTTGCCCGCTCAATGGTTGCGAACGTACTTGCTGGTCATGTTGTACAGGGTGCAAGTACTATTACACAGCAATTATCTCGAATATTATTCCTTTCTAATGAAAAAACTTTTACCAGAAAAATCAAAGAATTACAGGTTGCTGCACAGATAGAAAAGACCATTTCAAAAGATAAGATTTTGGAAATGTATCTTAATAATGTTTATCTAGGCTCCGGAGCATACGGTGTTAAGGGAGCCGCAAGAATTTACTTTAATAAAAATCTTAACCAGCTTACATTGCCGGAAATGGCTTTAATTGCCGGACTTCCGCAGGCGCCGTCTGTTTATTCGCCGTATAACAACAAAAAACTCGCAGAAAAACGCAGAAATCAGGTTCTTTTAAGAATGTATAAAATGAAATACATTGATAAAGAAACTTATGAAAAAGCTAAAAAAGCTCCGATAAATTTGTCGTCAATGCCGACTATGTATGCAACAAACAAGGCGCCATATTTCTGTGATTATGTAATGAAAGAAATGTATAAACTCGGGTTTACAGAAGATGAAATTGTGAATGGCGGTTATAAGGTTATAACAACCCTTGATTACAAAGCCCAAGTAAAAGCAAATGAGGCTATCTTGAAGAATCTTAAAGCGTGGGGCTTAACAAGAGATAAAAATCAGGCAGCAGTATTTTCATTCAGCCCTATTGACGGGAGAATACTGGTTTATGCCGGAGGTAAAGATTATACAAAAAGCCAGTATGACAGGGTAACGCAATCTGCAAGACCTTCCGGTTCTGCATTCAAACCGTTTATTTACACAGCTGCAATTGAAAAGGGATATTCTCCTAATGATATGATAGATGATTTACCATTCAAAGCCGGCGACTGGACGCCTAGAAACTACGGTAATAAATACAGAGGCCCTATTCCTTTGTATACAGCACTGATGGTTTCTTCTAATGTATGTACAGCAAGGCTTATGGATGCAATAGGTGTAAGACCTGTTATACAGCTTGCAAGAGTAATGGGAATTACAACACCAATTCCTTATGATTATACAATTTCTCTCGGTTCAAACAGTGTAAAATTATTTGAAATGACAAGAGCTTATGGTGTTTTTGCAAATGGCGGATTTAAGGTAGAACCTTTTGCTATAGAAAGAATTGAATCATCAAGAGGAACAATTCTCTATGAAGCTAAAAAAGCCCGTTCAAGTAAGGTGCTTAATCTTAATACTGCTGCAACAATGACTGCAATTATGAAAACAGTTATTACAAACGGCACAGGCCGTGCTGCTAATATCGGAAAACCTGCTGCAGGAAAAACCGGTACAACAGATGATAGTAAAGATGCGTATTTTATCGGCTTTACTCCTGATGTTGTTACAGGCGTATGGGTCGGTAATGATGATAACTCTCAGATGGGCGGGATTACAGGCGGAACAGTACCTGCTCTTATCTGGAAAGATGTTATGACAGTTGCAACTGCACCTTATGGAAATGCTGATTTTGAGTATCCGGAAGTAATCTTAAATCCTTTCAGAGCTCCGGGGGTATCAATCATTCCTCAGAGTGAAGCGAAAAAGAAATTAGAAAACAAAGAAAAAGAACAGCAAGAGGCAGAGAAAGAAAAAGCTGAAGAGCAAAAAACTCCTGCACCGGTGGTAAAACCGGCTGAAATTCTGCAACAGACTTTAACACCGATAAAGAAAAAGGAAACTCCTATGGTCGAAGTTAAATCTGAAAGAACAGAAGCACCGCAGCCGCAGTTTGCACCGATACCTGTAACTTCAGCTCCGATAGGACAGCAGCAATAATACTATGTATTAGTTAGTGAGGCGTAAAATGAATTTAGAAGACTTTAAAATAACAAGCGGAATAAACAGTCACCAGAATGCCAGCATTGAAAGAAACGAAAAAACAATAGATTATTCATCAAGCAAACCTCTTTCATATGCAGACATTTTGAGTATAACAAAAGGGTTGAACGTAATAAGTGAAATTTTTGATGTTAATGCTGTTGTTACGGTATCTGGCACGAATATAAGTGCAGTAGCACTTGGAAAATCCCTGGAGGAAGCTATTGTGCAAGCAATGGACTCAAATCCTCTTGATTTTGTTAATGCAAATGTGGTAGTTTCGGCTGAAATTGACAGCGATGCAGCAAAGATGCTTAAGGGAGTAAATATAATTATTGCTCCAAAGTTTACAAAAAATGCCGTAGAATATCTGGACTCACATGACATATGTTATGTAAGTATAGAAACTCCTTTAAAAGATTATAAAAAGTATCTTTCAAATGAAACTATAGTAACTCCGCTGGGAACGCTTGTGCAAACCCCGAATTTAAGCGAACTGGATAAAGAAACGTTTAAAGTAGTATCTAAAAATAAACCGACAGTAGAGCAGATAGAAGATGCTGTTTTTGCATGGAAGGTGGCAAAGCATGCAAAATCTCAGGCAGTTGTAATCGCAAAAGATTTAAAAACATCAGCTGTAGCTCAAGGTTTGAGAAGTGATGCATCTGAATATGCTTTGAATGCAGCGTGTGAAAGGGCTAAAGATGCTGTATTAGCTTCTGATATTCCACTTGATGTTCATGATATAAATGCAGCAATTCAATGCAGAATAGCTCTTGTAATAGTGCCTTCAGCTTCATCAAAAGTCGTTGAAACCGTTGATAAATATGGCTTGGCACTAATTACTACCGGAATAACAAATAAATTATTTTAATACATTTTTTAATATATTTTCAAATATTCTCTTGACAAAAGAGAATATTTTATTGTATTTTATATGTATGAAAAATATGTTAGATACACTTTCCACAATTGAAGAAAAAGTTATGTTATGCATTGATTTGCTTGAGATTGCAAAGAATTACTGCGAATCTAATTTTGACAAAGGTCAAGAACTCTCAGCAGTGGGTACTATCCTCCAGGTAGTACTGGGTGAGCAAAAGTCATTAGCAGACAGCTTGGACGAACTTGTGTAAGAGAAAGGGCGGTTGGAGAAAACTCCAACCGCCCTTTTTTTA